>CAZHBV010000012.1:0-12931 GCA_964530855.1 uncultured Candidatus Saccharibacteria bacterium
CCCGGCCCTAATTTTCCAAAATGGCACATTTTTGATTAAACTCACAAATTCAGTGTAAGGACCCGGTGTAACGAGAATAGTTCTCGTTACATTCTGTAGAGGTTTTTCTGTACAATTTTTTGAGCCGAGAGCGGGATTCGAACCCGCAACCTGCCGCTTACAAGGCGGCTGCTCTACCGTTGAGCTATCTCGGCATAATTTAGTTAGTTACTTTTTAAATCTCTCCCAATAATCGTCATTAAATTTCTTTGAATGAGAAGCCTCTCTTAGCCAAGCGTCTATTTTGTTTTCACATCTTAAAAGAAAAATCTTTAATCTTATTAAAAATTTTTTTAAAAGGTTATCAAATTGAAAAGGAATTTTTTGAGGAATTTTGTGTTTCTCTTTTAATCTTGAAACAGAGACCTTTTCTCCTTCTTGCTTTCTAACACCTTCTCCTTTTGTTTTTGCCAACAAAAAAGCCATCCCTATAATACTAATCCCGAATAAGATGGAGGCTATAAGTTGTCTCATATTTCAAATCTTACAAATCTTTTAACTGAGATATTCTCTCCGAGCTTTGTAATATATTCTTTGATTACTTGACCAACGGTTTTCTGAGGCTCTTTTACAAATGGCTGACTTAAAAGGGAAATATTTTCTTTATATTTCTTTAATTTTCCCTCGATCATCTTATCAATAATTTCCGGCGGCTTGCCCGTTTTTTCAAATTGCTCTTTATAAATTTCTCTTTCTTTGTTTAATTCTTCTTCAGGAATATCTTCTTCTTTTACATATTTGGGACCCATTGCTGCAATATGCATTGCTAAATCATGAGCTAATTTTTGAAATTCTTCGTTTCTTGCTACAAAATCTGTTTCGCATCTTAATTCTATTAAAACACCGATCTTCTTATTGGAATGAATATAGGCATCTATAATACCCTCTCCTGTTTCTCTTGAAGATTTTTTAGATGCTAGATCCTCGCCCCATTTTCTTAATAATTCTTTTGCCTTTTCTAAATCTCCTTGCGCCTCCTCAACAGCTTTTTTACATAAGGATAGAGAAACACCTGTAATTTGACGTAGTTCTTTTATTTTTTCGATATTCTCCATAGATTAGTAATTTAATTATTTGGTTCTTGGTTCTTCTTTTTTACCCCTAAAATTGCCTCTTTGACTTTATCTAAAATATATTTAACCGCAGATATGGCATCATCGTTTGCCGGAATAGGAAAATCAGCAAGTGTTGGATCAACGTTTGTATCAACAATAGCAATTAAAGGAATACCTTTCTTTTTTGCCTCTCTAACAGCCGTTTTTTCTCGTGCCATATCAACGATAAAAATTGCATCAGGCAGGTTTTCTAAATTCTTAATGCCTCCCAATTTTTCTTCTAAATCTTGAATCTCTTTGTCAAATTTTAACCTCTCTTTTTTTGTATATTTCTCAAGCTCCCCAGCTTCCTTTTTTCTTTCCAATTCTTTTAAATAATCAATTCTTTGTTTAATCACTTTAAAATTTGTTAACGTGCCTCCGATCCAACGATTTTCAACATAAGGAAATCCGCACTCATCTGCTACCTTTTTTACAAGATGTTGAATTCCCGGCCTTGTGCCTACAAAAAGAATAGTTTTACCCTCTTTTGTAAGGTTTTGGATAAAATCTAAAGCTTCTTTCAATTTTTGCGCGGTGATTTCTAAATTTATTATGTGAATATGATCACTTCCCTTTACTCCAAGAACATATGGTTTCATTTTTGGATGGCATTTAGAAGACCGATGTCCTAAATGAACACCACATTTTGCCATCTCCTCAATATCAATCTCTATTTGATTTTTCTCTTTTTCTTTTTGTTTCATGGATGCAAATTAGAATAGCAAAAAAGTTATATCCTGTAAACTAACAAAGTATATATTATTGTAATGAATCTCTTGAATTATTTCAAGATCTCTGATAGAATAAGAAGTGAATGCTTATCATTTATTATTGATTATTATGGCCAAAAAAGATATTCATCCAAAATATTATAAAAATGCAAAAGTAAAATGTGCCTGTGGCAATGAATTTACTGTTGGCTCAACAAAACCAGAGCTTGAGATTGAGATTTGTTCAAAATGCCACCCATTTTATACCGGTAGAGATAAAGTAGTAGATACACTAGGCCAAATTCAAAAGTTTAAAACTCGGCTTGAGAAACACGCTCAACTCAAAAAGCAAAGGAGGCAAAAAAAATAATTGTTTATTTATTAAATCCTTTTATTCTTTAAAAGGAGTTTTTAAATATGGAAAATTTAGATAACTTAACTTCCCAGTATAACCAACTTACAAAAGAAATTGAAATTGCTCAAAAAAAAGAAGATTGGATTAGAGTTGGAGAACTTATCAAAAAAAGAGGCGAGATTGAAAAAATCCTTCAGAAACACAAAGAACTACAAGAAATACAAAAAAAGATAGAGGAAGCAGAACAGATCTTGAAAAAAGAAACTAATAAAGAGTTGTTAGAATTGGCCAAAAAAGAAAAGGAAGGGTTGCAAGAGAATCTTCAAATTTTAAAAAAAGAACTGCAAAGTCTCACAAAAAACGAGGAAAAAACAGAGTCAGTTATTGTTGAAATTCGGCCAGGAGTTGGAGGAGAGGAAGCGGCCTTATTTGCTCAGGATCTTTTTTCAATGTATCTAAAATATGCAAACAAGAAAGGATGGAGAGTAAAAATTCTTGAAACAAAAAAAACTGATCTTGGCGGTATCAAAGAGGCTATATTTGAAATCACAGGTAAAGGGGCTTACTCGAGGCTAAAATACGAAGGAGGTATTCATAGAGTTCAAAGAATTCCTGAGACTGAAAAATCTGGAAGAATTCATACTTCCACTGCCTCGGTTGTAATTTTAAAGAAGCCCAAAAAAGCAGAGATAAAAATTGACCCAAAAGATTTAAAAATTGAAACGTTTAGAGCCTCTGGACCAGGTGGGCAGTATGTAAATAGAAGAGAATCGGCGGTAAGAATTACTCATATACCAACTTCAATTGTAGTTACTTGTCAAAGCGAAAGAACGCAAGTTCAAAACAGAGAAAATGCTCTTTCGATTTTACAAGCAAGACTTTTAAAAATGCAAGAGGAAAAACAATTAAAAGAGATACAAAAAACAAGAAAATCCCAAATTGGAACAATGGAGCGATCTGAGAAAATACGCACTTATAATTTTCCTCAGAACAGAGTAACAGACCATCGTATTAAAAAAACTTGGCACAATATTGAAGAAATTCTTGCAGGTGAGTTAGACCCAATTGTTGAGGAATTAGAAAAAACCCTGAAATAAATCCTAAATTTTAATCTAAAGGCTTTGAATTTTTGAATTTAGAATTTTGAATTTGTTTAGGATTTAGAAATTAGGATTTAGTATTTACTTTTCAAATACTCCTTCATCAATCCATTTCTGCCATTTGGAAGCTTTCTCCAAAACTGCTGATCTATACCATTTACCTCCGGCCATTTTGCAGGTTTTGGTCATATAAGGAGTGCCACATAAATAAGCAGTAACTGCTCCAATTTCGTCTTTCAATTTTTTGGAGTCTGCTCCAAAATCAGCAAGATATAAGGCAGCAGCCAAGAATGCATCTTTAATGCGCCATGGGTTAGCCGGTTCAACCCCTGTAATTTTTTCTACTCTTTTTTTATAGCCTAATTTCAGCCATGTATTTGGCATAAATTGAGCCGGCCCCATTGCTCCTCCCCATTGAACTTTCCCTCCATTTACAGCACAAGAGACCGGAGTTTTGTGAGGATCCAATCCTAATTCTTTTGTAATTTTCAAAAATGAATCCCAGTGGCTTTTTGGCATCACTTCTTTCCATGAGATATCAGGATGTCTACAATAGGTCTTGCCTTCACAATTACATTGACCAACGTTTTTCCCAATTGCTGATTCTACCTCCAGCAACCCAAGAAGCAGCGCGGGTCTTATACCCGTTATACCTTCTATTTGTTTTGCAAGTTCATAGGCCTCTTCATAACTTGGGGCTTCTGTTTCAGCAACCTGGGCTAACTCAAAAATTCTCTTTCTAATCTCGGCCGCTTTCTCCTGCACTTCTTTCAAATATTCTTTATACTTCTTCTCTTTGCCTTTAGTTTTTTTCAGAAGCCAGTCCTTTTCTTCTTTTAATTCTTGACTTTCTTTAGCCTTTATTGAACTTACTAGCACTGCCCGCTCGAGTTCTTCTTTATCTTTTAAGAGAGATTCTTTCTGTTGTTCCAGATTTGTCTTTAAATTTTTAATGTTTTTGAGAAGTTGCTGATGTTGGTAATTTAGGCTCTCAAGTGCGGCTAACTCGTCAAAAAAATCTGAAAGACTGTCTTCCCCAAGTAAAATCTCTATAATTGATTTTTGATCATATTCGTCAATCAACCTCAAGATTCTGGCAATTTTTTCTTTGGTCTCCTCTATTTTTTTTGAAGTAGTGTCAATAGACTTTTCTGTATCTTGAATCTGAAAGCGTAAATCTTTTATAACAAGTTCGTTGTGATAAATTTCATTCTGTAATTTTTTGATTTTATTTTCTAAATACCGAATTTCGTTTTGGAGCGTTTTTCTCTGTTTTTGAGTCTCTTTGACTTCTTGTTGATAATACTCTCCTTTTTTGCGATAAAAATTAAGGCACTCATTTAAGAGCGCCTGACAGTCTGATGGGCTTAGTTTTTCACACTCTTTATCTACGTTTTCAAGCTCACATTTTTCTTCTAAGTTTTGAGCCTCAATAAAAAATGTAAAAAAGAAACTTACCAACAGTACCGCGGCAAGGAAGATTTTGAGCAATACTTTTTTATTCATATCAACTACCAAAAATTATCCTTCTTTTTGTTGCTCCTCTTCTGCCTCTTCTTTTTTCTCCTTAATTATCTCCGGTTCTTTAACCTCTTCTTTTTCTTCGGCCAATTCTTCTTCTATTCTTTCAGGTGGGGCTACAGTAACCACAACTTCCTTTGGATCCTTTAAAATCTCTACATTATCAGGTATTTGCAAGTCTTTTATTAAAATTTCATCATGAATTTCTTTTAGATTACTCACATCTACTCTTATTTCATGTGGCAAATCTTTTGGCAAAGCCCTTACTTCTACCTCGTCTAAATTTCTTACCAATGTCCCTCCTAAGTTTTTTACCGCCGGCGCCTCTCCTACAATTACAACTGGAACCCAAGCTGTAACTTTTTTCTCTAAATCTGGCTGATACAAATCCACATGAATAATTTTATCTGTTAGGGGATCCTGTTGAATATCATGAATAAGTACCAAATATTTTTTCTTTTCTCCTTCCACCTCTAAATTGATTAGCGAACTCTCCCCCGCTTTTCTCCAAACTTTTTCAAAAGATTTGTAGTCTAATACAAGTGGGGTATTTTTTATTTTGGGTCCATATAAAATAGCGGGCAGAAGGTTCTCTGCTCTTAGACATTTAGTTTTTCTACCAAAGACTTCTCTTTTTTTGGCTTTAAGTTGAGACTGAACCTCTTTGGACATAATCTTAATGAATCAAATTCTTCATAAGAGGAGCTAAAAGATCTTCATTTTTTGAAATTAAATCAAAAACTACTACAGAAAGGGCTACAAGGAAACACAAAATTGTGATAACGTCTATTAGCCTCATATCACTCTCTAAATAATACCAAACTCTTTATTTTGTGTAAAGTGTCTAGAGGGTATAGTTTTGGTGTCGAATAAAGGAAAGCGTCTTAAAAAGACGCTTTCCTTGAAGAAAAATATTGTCCATTGATCATTTATGCTGAGGGTGTGCTTGATCCTCCTCTTGATCCTCTTTTCTTTAAAAGATACCAAACCACCCCCAAAACAACTATTCCTACGATAATCCAAATTATTGCAGATGCCATTGGGCTCATTTTTTTATATAGTTTTTAGGTTTTTTTCCGACCTTTCCCCCGCCTATAGGCGGCCGATCTTAATTTATGCGGGGTTTTAATTATATTATAATACCTCTTTTTCAAAAATAAGGTCAAGTGGAAAATTCGTGAGATAATTTATAAATATCTCCTGCTCCCATAATAACTAGGATATCGCCTTCAAAATATGCTTTAATAAAACTTTTGATTTTTTTGAAATCCGGAACAAAGAATGCTTTTTTTCTTTTAAGTTTCTGGTTAATTGCTTTTACTAATTTCTCTGAAGAAACTTTCTTTTTTATTTTTTCATTTTCTCTGCCGGCCACATCAAAAATAGGAGGGATAATAATCTTTTGGACTTTTAAATCTTTCAAAACCTTAACAAAATCTTTAAATAAGTAGTAAGTTCTTTGATACTGATGAGGTTGAAAAACAAGCCAGATTTTCTTTCTCGGATATTTCTCTCTTAAAGCCGAAATTGTGGCTTTAATTTCTGTTGGATGATGTCCGTAGTCTGAGACAAGAATAAATGATAAATGATCGATGATAATTTTTTTCTCTTCCATTCTTCTCCAAGAACCTTTATACCTTGATAAAGCCTCAAAGGAAATCTTGTCTTTCACTCCCAAAACCCTTGCACAAGTTAAAGCAGCAAGGGCGTTATAAATATTGTGCCTTCCTGGAACTTTCAAAATTTTTCTTAATTCTCTTGCCTCTTTTTGTTTGAGGGTAAATTTTTTAATTTTTAATTTTTCATTTTTAATTTTTAATTTTTTTATGTTTTTATCGTCTTTATTTAGAACGAGCCGGCCACTTTCTGAGAGATGGTCTATAAATTTTTCAAAGGCCCGAAGATAATTTTTAAAACTCTTATAATAATCAAGATGTTCAGGCTCTAAATTTGTAATAACAATAACATCTGGCCAATAATTTAAAAACGAACCAAAATGCTCATCTGCCTCAATGAGTAACACCTTATCAGTGAGTAGTGAGTAGTGGGTAGTGAGTAGTTTTGGTTTTCCTCCCATTCTAAAGTTAGAATCGCCAAATTCTTTTAATTTTGTTCCCAAAATTACGGTTGGGTTCAGTCCGGCCTTTATTAGAATCAAAGCAATCATCGCGCATGTTGTACTTTTGCCATGAGTTCCACAAACAGCAATTGTAAAATATCTCTTAGTCAACTCTCCCAAAGCTTCAGGATAACTTAGACATTTCTTTTTTAACTTCCTTGCTAATCTAAGCTCTGGATGACTGTGAGGTACCGCTTTGGAATAAATCACAAGATTTGAATTTTTAATAAGATTTTGAGTTTTAACCTGTGGTTTTGAGTTTTGAGATTTGCCTTTTGAGTTAATGAAAATTTTCGCTCCTTTTTTCTCCAGCATCTTGGTAATCTCAGAAGATACCAAATCAGAACCATAAACTTTGACTCCTTTTTCTAAATAATATTGAGCCAGGGCTGAAATCCCTATTCCTCCTATACCTATAAAATAGACTTTCTTTATCTCCCTCATAAATTTGTTTTATTGTAGCATATTTTTCAATCAAAAAAACGCTCCCACACTTCATTGTGGGAGCGGCAAAATCCACTTGTGGCCAAAAATGTGCTGAAGTTCTCCTGGGCAATGGCTGATATAAGAGAAAAAAGTGCTAACCGAATCTTGAGGGATGACTATTTTGGTGTCATATACTATTGCCCTTATACCACAGTGAAGTTGAAGAAGTCTAGCGAGGAAATGTCTATCTTCAACGGCAAACCTCCCTACAGAAAATCTAATTCTTATATGCGATCTCTTACGCGGTGGACATCTTCTGTCAATTTCCAGATAGCCACCGCGTAAGTACCAGAGAAAAGCGACTTTGGAAGTAAGAACTATGTCCTTAGGAGGTTGTTTCTTGCCATGACTATACCATCTTTGATGTATATCATAGAACTCGAAATATGTCTTTGAGGCGTAACGCCAGCTGTTTACATTCGGTCCCTTACGAGCCATTTTGCAAATTGTACCTTTTTGTTCGATATCATATGATGCTAACATCTGACTAATCCATTGCAGAAACTCTTTATAACGAGAGGTTTGAGTAAAGTAAGCAGCGCCTGGAACTCTTGCAATAAGAGATCCTCCTCCAAGCAGTAGGCCATCTAATATTTCTCTAAGATCAGAAGTTAGCTCACAATGTAGAGGTTTTCGTGCTGAAAATCTACTCTCCAGCCCAAATTGGTGAGCCTTTTTCCATACCAATGTGGAAGATACACCTATTTCTCTTGCGATGCGCCTAAAACTATGAGACTTCAGTTGCTCTGCCAACCACTCCGAATTTCTAAGTTCATCTCTTACCATCATCTTACCTCCTTCCTAGCTTTTCAAGGATATAGATTCCAATACTTCATACTCTGCCCCGCTTCTTTTTAGAAAGCTCTCCATTATTTCAAATGAATTTACCTCAAATGTCAAGTCTATTGGCTCATCTATCTCTGGTCTATCCTCTAGCCTTCTAAATTCCCATGCTTTTATTCTTGCTAAAGTTATATGAGGAGAATAAGGTCTTGCCTCTTTTTCTTTATATTTATAAGCAGGGTGCTCAAAAATTGAATCTTCTAAGTCTTTTTGGAGATTAGCCAATTCTTGATTAAGTTCCCCTTTTACCCATACCATTCTTGGAGGAAATTTTTTAGGAGGACCAAAACAAATTTTCTCAAGTTTTATTAAAAATGGTTTGTGCTTTTTGGCTACCTCTTTGGATATTTTAATTGTCTCATGTAATTGATTATCATCTAAATTCCCTAAGAAAAGAAGAGTAACATGCAAATTCTCGGGTTTAACCCAACGGCAAGGCAAAGTTGGCCATTTCTTTTGAAATGAGATAAGTTTTGACTTTATATCCTCTGGTAGATTGATGGCTATAAAAATTCGATGAAGCATATTTATCTCAATTTATCATAAGAAAGAAAATAAAAAAAGCCCTAGCAGGCTTCCTGCTAGGGCGTTAGAGGCAAAAATCGGCTTAATCGTCGGGGCCAACCCAACAATCTAAGCAACGGGCTTCGTAACTTTCTCTTCCACCAATTTGAACCTCTGGACCTGAAGTGACCGGTTCACCATCAATTAGCCTCTGTGTCCTTGTAGCAGGTCTCCCGCATTTGACACATATTGCTTGAAGCTTTATAACTTCATCAGCAAGGCATAATAATTGAGGCATTGATCCAAACGGCTCTCCTCTAAAATTAAGATCCAGTCCTGAAACAATTACTCTTTTTCCTTGGTCTACTAAGCCCTTACACAACTCAACAAAGCAAGGAGCAAAAAAGTGTGCCTCATCAAAGCCTATAACTTCTGCTTCATCTAGTTTGAATCCCAGAATTTTTCTAAGGGTCTCAAGTGTAACATCAAGTGGAATTCTAAGACATGGGTAACTTCGACCATAATGGGTAACTACTTCTTTTTTAGAATAGCGGGTATCAATCTCTGGTTTTAGAAGAAGAACTTTTCTTTTGGCAATCTTTGCTCTTTCAACCCTACGAAGAAGTTCCTCCGTTTTACCTGAGAACATACATCCAGTAATTACCTCAAGTTGTCCTGCCATTCTTCCCTCCTTATTCTGTAAAGATTCTAATAGAAATATAACAGTATTAACTTAAAAAAACAAGAGCCCTAAATTAGGGCTCTTTCAGCGAAACGAATGCACCAAATCTTCCTTCAGGCTCTCCTGTCTTTTTTGAGCGTCGATGGGAGAAAAAAAGATAATCATTTTCCCATTTACTACAGGCAGTACACACGCCCGCAATAAAAATATTGTCTTCCGGAATTTCCCCCATCTGCTCTAAAATCATTCCAAGAAGGTCAACTCTTTTTAATCCTCGTTTGTAACAACATTTTTTTATGCCCGGCCCAATACCAACGACAAGATCATCTGGCCGGGCACCGGAGGCAAAGGAAGTATCCTTAATTGTCCTTTGGACTATCCTTCCCCTCCGCAGTGCTGCCTCGCTGCCATGTATCAAAGCCAAAAAGGAATGGGTTTTATCTGTTACAAAGATAGGGTAGCAATCTCCGGCAAAAAGCGATAGAACAACCCCCTGTTGAAATACGATCACCGCGTTAGCAAAGACATCTGTTCCTTTATTTGGACTCAGAACGATTTTACCGGGATCTTTGGAAGGAATAAGGTGGATCCAGTTTTCTTTCCTCAATCCCATTTCTTCTAGATAGGACCAGACTTTTTTCTGATGATCTTTAGCTTCTAACCCATATTTGACTGCCATATTCCCGAATGAGCGAAGGGTAAAAAGATGAATCAAGGGAAATCCTTCAACAAAGGCAATCTTTCTCTCTGTATCTATCCTTAACACAACCAACACCTCCCTTTTAGTTTTTAAACTACTACTTGAAGCAAATTAATGATAATACAGATTTAAAGATTTGTCAAATTAAGATAACTGCTTTTTGTTAATTCTTTTTGAAAATTTCTCTTTTTAAGAAAATTGTTCTAAAATAAAAGAATGAGAGAGATGTTTTTATATCAAACTTTAGAGAAAAAGAAGGTGAAGTGTTTAAATTGTTCTCATTATTGTGTCATTAAAGAAGGGAAAAGAGGAATTTGTGGGGTTAGAGAAAATATTGATGGAAAACTCTATACTCTAAACTATGGAAAACTTTGTGCTTTAAATTTAGACCCAATTGAGAAAAAACCTTTTTTTCATTTTTTACCCGGAACCAAATCTTTATCTATAGCAACCGTTGGTTGCAACTTTGCCTGTCATACCTGTCAAAATTGGCATATCTCTCAGGCCCCCAAGATCAATAAAAAAGATATCTGGGGCGAGGAAGTATCACCAGAAGATGTAGTAAAAGCAGCTTCTCAGAACAAAGCACCTTCTATATCTTATACCTATACCGAGCCAACAATATTTTCTGATTTCGCTTTAGATTGTATGAAGCTGGCTCATAAGTATGGCATTAAAAATAATTGGGTATCAAATGGATACTTTTCAAAAGAACTTTTCAAAGAAATTGCTCCCTATCTTGATGCAATTAATGTTGATCTAAAATCTTTTGAAGATGAATTTTATATTAAATATTGTGGAGGAAGGCTTCAACCGGTTTTAGACAATTTAAAAAGACTTAAAGAAAAAAATATCTGGGTTGAGGTGACAACTTTAGTTGTCCCTACCTTAAATGATAAAGAAGAAATTTTTAAAAATATTGCAAAGTTTATCAAAGAAGAATTAGGGCCTGAAACTCCCTGGCATGTTACTCAATTTTGCGGAGCTATTTCTTGGAAACTCCAAAACCTACCTGACACTCCGCCTGAAACTTTAATTAAAGCAAGAGAGATTGGTCTAAACGAAGGTCTAAAGTTTGTTTATACCGGTAAC
Organism: uncultured Candidatus Saccharibacteria bacterium; assembly: GCA_964530855.1. GTDB lineage: Bacteria > Patescibacteriota > Minisyncoccia > Minisyncoccales > PEYH01 > JAGGTU01. Next base: position 11,249 of record CAZHBV010000012.1, read on the forward strand.
ATTCCTGGCCTTGAAGGCGAAAATACTTATTGTCCAAAATGCGGAGAATTATTAATAAAAAGAGTGGGGTATTTTATTCAACGATTTGATAAAAATGGTGTCTGCCCAAAATGCCAAACAAAAATTGAAGGAATTTTTGAGTAATCTCTCATAAACGTATTTTTGAAAAATATGCTCAAAATTGCTTCATTTTTGCCCCATCCTCCGATTATTATTCCAACAATTGGTTCTCCTTTTGATTTAGAAAAGGTGAAAAATACAATTGAGGCTTTAAAGAAAATATCTCAAATTTACAGCGAGACTCACCCAGAGACAATCATCCTTGTTTCTCCTCACGCTCCCTTTTTGCCTGATGTCTTTGCTTTTAACTCCGCTGACAATTTCTTTGGCCATTTCACCCAGTTCGGAGATTTTTCAACAGAACTTTCTTTTAAAAATGATAAAGATCTATTGAAAGAAATATTGGAGGAATTAAAAAAGGCACAAATTCCTTTTGGGCTTATTGAGTCAAAAGAACTAGATCATGGAACTTTAGTTCCTCTTTATTATTTAAACCTTGGGCTTAATTTTAAACTTATCTCTTTTTCTTATTCACTTCTTCCAAGAGAAACGCATTTTTATTTAGGACAAACTCTTTTGAAGGTCATCCAAAAAAGCAATAAAAAAATTGCATTTGTGGCAAGCGGGGATCTTTCTCATCGTCTTACATATGATGCCCCTGGAGGCTTTTCGCCCAGGGGAAAAGAGTTTGATGAGAAAATTGTGAAGTTACTAAGAGAGAAAAAGGTACAAGAAATTATAAACCTTGACGAAGATCTTGTGGAAGAAGCTGGAGAATGTGGTTTTCGCTCACTTCTGATTCTCTTAGGTGTACTGGAAGGACTAAACTGGGAACCAGAAATTCTTTCATATGAAGGGCCTTTTGGAGTTGGATATCTTGTAGCAAACTTTAAATTAAAAAGTATTTAACCTGTGGAAAAGTAGATCTTGAAGTACTAAATTGGTTTGCTACAATAAATCTTATCATAAACAATATGCTGAAAATTGCTCACCGAGGTGCATCGGGTCATGCCACAGAAAATACAACGGAGGCTTTTGAAAAAGCGCTTTATTTGGATACCGAGGTAGTAGAATTCGATGTAAGACAAACAAAAGACAAGAAATTGATCGTATTTCATGACAAAAGCTTGAAGCAAAAAACAAATTACCGAGGCTGGGTCAACAAACTAACTCTTAAACAAATCAAAAAGATCACCTATAAAAATGGTGATCATATTTTAACTTTACAAGAAGCCTTAAATTTTCTTAAAAACAAATGTGCTTGTAAAATCGATGTAAAAGAAAAAGGGCTTGAAGAAAAAATCAATAAGGCTATAAAAAGATTCTCGATGGAAAGACAAGTCATTGTGACTACCGAAATCCCATCGGTTGCCAGAAAATTTAAAGAGATCAATCCTCTACTAAAAGTGGCTTTGGGAGGACTTAAAAAACAAATGGCGCCCGAGACAATCATTAGAAAAGCAAAAAGAGCAAAAGCAGATATGATAAGTGTTCACTATTCTTTAATTACAAAAGATTTGGTAAGACTCTCTCATAAAAATGGGCTTTTTCTGGATGCCTGGGGAACAAATGATGAAAACGAGATTAAAAGATTGAAAGATTTGGGGGTGGACGCAATTACAA
>CAZHBV010000013.1:0-12223 GCA_964530855.1 uncultured Candidatus Saccharibacteria bacterium
AGACAATCAAAAAAATTCAAAAAAAAGGAAAACTGCCTATTCTCTGCGGAGGAACCGGTTTTTATGTTCAAGCAGTTGTAGATGGCTTGGTTTTCCCAAAAGTAAAACCTGATTGGAGATTTAGAAAAAAATTAGAGCAAAAAAGCGCCAGAGAACTTTACAAATATCTTAAAAAATTAGATCCAGAAAGAGCAAAAACTATTGAGAAGGACAACAAAAGAAGACTTATTAGGGCAATTGAAATTGTTTTAAAAACTGGAAAACCAGTACCAAAGCTACAAAAACAAAAACTTTTTGATGTTTTAATGATTGGAATTAAGCGTAACAAAAAGGAGTTAAAGGAAAGGATTAGAAAAAGACTCAAAAAAAGATTGAAACAAGGAATGATTGAAGAAGTAAAAAAACTAAAAGAGTCTGGGCTCTCCTGGAAGAGATTAGAAGAATTTGGGCTTGAATATCGCTGGATTGCCAGGTATCTTCAAGGGAAAATTGACTATCAAGAAATGATAGAAAAACTTCAAAAAGATATTGAAGATTTTGCAAAAAGACAAATGACTTGGTTTAAGAGAGATAAAAGGATTTGCTGGATTCAAAATTATAAGGAGGCTGAAAAATTAGTTAGAAAATTTTTGTCTCAATAACTCCCTAAGCAATTTTTTGGTAATGGCAGGGTCCGCTTTGCCTTTTGTTTCTCTCATAACCTGTCCCATTAAAAATTGCAGGGCGTTTTCTTTGCCTTTTTTGTAATCTTCAACTGCTTTTTGATTATTTGTAATTACAGTAACTATAATATTTCTTAGAGTATCTTGATCCTGAATTTGTACTAATTCTTTCTCTTCTAAAATATCTGAAGGGTCTTTTTTTGTCTCAAACATTTCTTTAAGTAAGATTTTTGCAATTTTACTTGAAAGATTTTTCTTATAAAGAATAGTTATAAATTCTGCAAAATTCTCTGGGGTTATGGGAAATTCTTTTTCCGAAAACGGCTTTCCTTTAAGCAGTCCTAATACTTCTGATAAAAGATAGTTTGCGGCAATCTGCACTAGTTTTTGGTAATTCTCTCTTGAAATATTTTTCTCTTTTGCCCATTCAAAGAGCTCTGAAATTGTTTTTTCAAAATATTCGCTTAAGTCTTTATTTGAAATTAGAGTGTCGATAATTTTGGAAGAAAGATTGTATTCCTGCCGAAATCTTTCTCTTTTTTCAAAAGGAAGTTCAGGAAGTTGATCTTCTAAATCTAAAATAAAATCTTTATCAAATTCCATTGGGGGTAAATCTGGTTCAGGAAAATACCTATAATCGTGTGCTTCTTCCTTTTCTCTTTGTGAAAATGTAATCCCTTTTTTTTCGTTCCATCCTCTTGTCTCTTGTATCACCTCTCCCCCACCCTCTAAAATTTTACTTTGTCTTCTAATTTCATATTCAATTGCCCTTTCCACTGCCCTAAAAGAGTTCAAATTTTTTATCTCTACCTTTGTGCCCAAACTTTGAGATTTGAGATTTGAGATTTGAGATAAACTAACGTTTGCCTCAACGCGCATCTGTCCTTTTTCCATATCAGCATCTGAAACTCCAAGATATCGTAAAATTAACTGAAGCTCTTTTGCAAATTCTTTTGCTTCTTTGGCTGATTCAATATCGGGTTCGGTGACAAGTTCCATTAAAGGGATACCTGCTCGATTGAAATCTAAAAGCGAATAATTTTTACCCTCCGGATGAATGAGTCTGGCAGTATCTTCTTCCAAATGAATCCTTCTGATTCTTATTTTTTTATTGTTTGAGGGAATAATTAAAAATCCTTCCTTGCATAAGGGGTCTTTGTATTGAGAAATTTGATACCCTTTTGGAAGATCTGGATAAAAGTAATTTTTTCTCTCAAACTTAGAGGTTTTGGCAATTTTGCAATTTAAGGCAAGTCCTGTTTTTATCACTAATTTAACTGCCCCAATGTTGATTGTTGGCAAAACACCCGGATGTCCCAAACAAATTGGACAAATATTAACATTTGGCTCTTTTTCTTGAGAATCATTTTTGCAAGAACAAAACATCTTGGAGTCCGTCTTAAGTTCGGCATGAATTTCTAATCCTATTTTTGGCTGATATTTCATATTTAAGTATTTTATCAAAATTTGTAAAAAAATAAAGGCTCCCGCATTAAGCGGAAGCCTTAATCTGTCGGATACAAGGTACGGTTTCATCAATTGTAAAGTCATCAAAAACCACAGGGACAAGCTTCTTAGCGTGCTTTAAGAGCTCAATCATAGCCAGCCTAATTTCCCAGTGAGCATCTGGGGCACCTCGAAGACTAATAATGTGTCTCCACTCTCGGAAATTTGCTGTCACAACAATTTCAGTAGCTATACCTATAGGAAGGACCTGCCGAGCATCTTCAGGAGGCCAGGCCGTTTCCAAAAGTTTCTGATACATTTGATCATTAAGCATAAACCATTGCTCAACCGTAAGTCTGATAGGAGTGCCGTCGGGCAATTTAAGTTCAACTTTTTGGTCGGCATCTCTGCCTGGAGGAAGAATAACGCTAAAGCCCCCTTTGTTTACATAACGGGTAGATTCTTGAGTAAAACTACAGAGACGATGTCGAACAAGTTGATGAGTAAAACCACGAGAGATTTTAGAAAAACGAACCGTCATTGCACTGTGTTCAATAACACTTTCATGGCCTCGCTTGATAATGGCTTCAGTAAATTTCCTTGCAGTATCTGGCCCCATCCGGGAAAAGCTTTGATAGGCAGTTCTTCCAGCAAGTTCAATTATCTGTAAAGGCGATTCTCCTTCTACGCCCATTGTGATAGCTAAAATTTCTACTTTCCCAGGAGGATAAAGGACTTTCATTCAACTCACCTCCTTTTTAGTTTAGGTTGAATTTTGAACGAACTAATTTTGTGATTTCCTGAAAAACTTTCTCAATAGAGTTCTTACCATTAACAACTTTAATATTATCAAAAATTTCCAACAAATGGCAATAGTTTTGCCACACTTTCTCTAATTTCTCTTTTTTCTCAAAAAGTTTAATTTCCTCTTGCCTTTTTTTAATTCTTTCCATACAAATTTCTGGATCTACTTTAAGTAAAATTGTTAAATCCGGCAATAAAAAATTTTTATTAAGGTCAATTATTTTTTGAATCTCTGGTTTATCTTCAGCCCCATATGCAAAAGACGAAAAGAAGTATCTGTCAGAGATTACCCAGATACCTTTTTTGAGGGCTGGAATAATCTCTTTTTTTAAATGTTCATCTCTATCTTTTGCAAAAAGTCTTTGAAAATTAAACGGGTCGATTTCTTTTTTATGACCTAAAATCTCTTGAATTTCCTTTGAAACTGAAGAATTCTTTGTAGGCTCTTTTGTTAGAATTGTCTTAATTCCTTTTTTCTCTAAAAAATTTTTTAAAAGTTTGGCTTGGGTTGTTAAGCCTGAACCATCAAGACCTTCCAAAACAATAAATTTTCCTGGCCAGAGATTTTTCTTCATTTATTTTGAAAATCTTTATAAATTTTACTTTCTTTATTTTATCATAAACTAAGAAAACATCCATTTAAGATATCCACATATAAAAGAAGACCCCGATGCAATCGAGCATCTGGGGTCTCATTGAAACAAGAATTTTAAAGATGGATAGTGCCTCAAAAGGTGCAACCGAAGTTTTTCAAGTGCTCTTTTTTTAAGAGCCCAAATTCTTGCGGGACATACTCCCAATCTTTGGGCTATCTCTCTTTGAGTAAGAGGTTTATCTCCGTCAAGGCCAAAATGGAGTACAAGGATTTCTCTTTCTCGGGGTGTAAGACTTTCTTTCATTACTTCAAACAGAATATCCCTAAAGAGAGACCTAGTGGCTTCCTTATATGTGGGGTCTTTTTCTTGAGCCCGATGCCTCAACATAATTTCATTTTCTCCTTCTTCCTCTGAGCCATCTCTTCTTGAGGCAAACTCTTCCATAGAGGTAGAGTTTATAAGTTTTACAAATCCATCTTGCTTTACTCCTCGCCGCACAAAATTCTCCATCCAGTAAAGAGCATAAGTACTAAATTTGACAGGTTCTCCGTTCTCCTTGCTTCTTTTTGAAGGATCATAAAGTACAAGCGCTTTTTCAAAACCTATATAAGCGTTTTGAATAGCATCCTGCCAAAGACCTTTAGGAATACCAAGAGGTACTAAGATATTCTTAATAACCAACCCCTGAAGACTTGCAAAGAGTTTAATTTTTGCATCTTTATCTCCTAAGCGGGATTTTTCAACTAATTTGAGTTGCTCATCTCTGCTTAGCGGATCAACTTGGGGTAAAAAGGACCTTCTCATCTTTCCCTCCTCTCCTTTGAAAAAGAGCATCTACACCCATTTTTGGGCTTTATTAAATTTAACCTTTTTTCTTTAGGTTATCAAGTTCAAAAATTATTTTGAAAATCTTTGTAAATTCTACTTTCCTGAGGAAGTTGATCGCCAAAGTATTTGGCGTCTTTCTTTTGAGGATAAGGTTTCTGAGCCGGTGAGGAAAGTTTTTCAAAAGAGAGTTGACAGATCCTCATTCCGGGATAAAGCAATACTGGAAGCATACCTATATTTGACATCTCAAGGGTAATCTTCCCCTTAAACCCTGGGTCAATATACCCGGCCGTTGAGTGAACAATTATTCCCAACCTCCCCCAACTTGATCTTCCCTCAATCCTTGCCCCAATATCGTCTGGTAATTCTACCTCTTCTAATGTTGAAGCAAGAATAAACTGCCCTGGTTGCAAAACAAAAGGTTTGTTTTCTTCTACTTTTACAACCTCGGTTAAATGCTCAAAAGTAGATTTATTTTTTGGATCAATATAAGGAACCTGGGTATGGTTAAACACTCGAAAAATATTATCTAACCTCACATCTAATGAAGCCGGTCCAAGCTGTATCTCAAAATCTGGCAAAGGGTGAATCTTGATCTTTCCTTCCTCAATATATTTTTTGATGTCTCTATCTGATAAAATCACAAAATAATTTTTATTTCTTAATTTTTAATTTTTATTCAATTTTTAATTTTTATTTCTTAATTTTTAAATAACTTAATCACTTATTCACTCAATCACTCAGCCACTCAGCCACTTACTCTACTACCTCAATTCCCATTCCTTTAGCTTGGGCCTCAATAATTTTCATTGCTTTTTCAATATCATTGGTATTTAAGTCTGGTAGTTTTATTTTGGCAATTTCTCTAATTTGTTCTTTAGTTAATTTGCCAACCTTTTTCCGGTTAGGTTCTCCTGAGCCTTTTTCAATACCGGCTGCTTTTTTTATTAAATCAGAAGCAAGAGGTTGTTTGAGTTGGAAATCAAAACTGCGGTCCTCATAAATAGTAACTACAACCGGAATTTTATAACCAGCCTTATCTTTTGTAGCATCGTTAAATTTTTGACAGAATTCGGAAATATTAATCCCATGCTGTGCTAAAGCCGGCCCAATTGGTGGCGCTGGGTTTGCCTGCCCTGCTGGAATCTGTAATTTAACTTTTGTTTTTATTTTCTTCATATTTTTAATAACTTAATAACTCGATAACTTAATCACTTATATCTTTTTCACCTGAAGCGAATCTAACTCAACCGGCGTATCTCTTCCAAAAAGATTTACCATTACCTTAATTTTACCTTGCTCCTCATCAATTTCAGAAACTTTACCCTCATAATCTTTAAATGGACCATCAATGATTCTTACCTGATCCCCGATTTTTAAACTAATTTTATATTTTGGTGTCTCTTGTCCCATTCTCTTTTTTAGTACCTCAACTTCCTTATCAGATAAAGGAATCGGCGTAGTCCCTGCACCAACAAATCCAGTAACATTTGGAGTGTTTCTAACCACATACCAAGAATCATCGGTCACAATCATCTCAACTAATACATAACCCGGATAAATTTTTTCTTCTACCACTTGTCTTTTTCCATTTTTAATTTTTATCTTCTTTTCTTTTGGAACCAAAACATTAAAAATCTTGTCCTCCATTCCCAAGGACTCTATTCTCTGTCTTAAACTTTTTGCCACAGCATCTTCATAACCTGAATATGTATGTATAGCATACCATCTTCTTTCTTTTGGTAAACGTTGTCTTGGCATGTAGTTTTTATCTCAAGATAATTTTATTCAAAATTAAAGTGAAAAGTCATTTCACAATAATTTTATTTAAAATTAAAGTGAAAATAAAATCCATGGTGCCTAAAAATATAGCCACGACCACAGAGATTCCGATCACAATAAGGGTATATTTTAATGCCTCTTTTCTTGTTGGCCAATTAACTTTTTTTGCTTCTATTTTTACTTCTTTTAAATATTTAACCAATTTTTGAGGAATTTCAGAAATTTTCATATTTTTAAAAAGGCCTCTTTGGGCCTGCATTTACTTCTTATATTATTAACTAGCAAACCCTATTTTGTCAACTAGTTTCATAAAAATTATATATCAAGGTTCTTGACACTTCTTGCATAAGCCTGAATGAATTTTTTCCTTGGTAAAACCTCTTTTCCCATTAAAACATCAAAAATTCTATCTGCCTCCTTTGCATCTTCAATTGTAACCTGAAGCAAAATTCTTTTTTCCGGATCCATTGTTGTCTCCCAAAGTTGATCAGGATTCATTTCACCCAAACCTTTATATCTTTGAATTTCAATTCTTCCTGCTCCTAATTTTTGAAACTCTTTTACAATCTTTTCCTTCTCCTCATCTGAATATGCATATTCTACTTTTTTCCCTGTCTGAATTCGATAAAGAGGGGGCTGTGCAATATATAAGTATCCTCTTTCAATTACAGGTCTAAAATATCGGTAAAACAAAGTGAGAAGCAAAGTTCGAATATGGGCCCCATCTACGTCAGCGTCTGTCATGATAATAATTCGATGGTATCTCAATTTGTTGATATTAAAATCCTGAGCAATAGCACAACCAAGAGCAATTACTAATGCTTTAATTTCCTGAGATGATAAAATTTTATCAAGTCTTGCTCTTTCAACATTTAAAATCTTACCCCTTAATGGTAAAATCGCTTGAAAACGCCTATCTCTTGCTTGCTTAGCACTTCCCCCGGCGCTGTCACCTTCCACAATGAAAAGTTCTGCTTCTTCAGGTTTTTTTGTTGAACAATCGGCTAACTTACCCGGAAGACTTAATCCTTCCAGAACTCCCTTTCTTAATACTGTCTGTCTTGCTGCTTTTGCTGCCTTTCTTGCTTTTTGGGTTAAAATGCAGTTGTTAATAATTATCCTTGCATCTTGTGGATGTCTTTCTAAAAAGTCTGCCAAAGCCTGTGAGACTACTGACTCTACAATTGTTCTCACCTCTGGATTTCCAAGTTTAGTTTTAGTTTGTCCTTCAAATTGAGGCTCGGGCACTTTCACTGAAACTGCAGCACTCAATCCCTCTCTCACATCCTGCCCGGTAAATCCTTCTTCATTGTTTTCAAGAAAACCATTTTTCTTTGCATAATCATTCAAAGCTCGGGTTAAAGCAGTTCTAAAACCGGTTAAATGAGTTCCCCCATCTTCTGTATGAATATTATTAGCAAAACTCTCCTCCCAGCACTCTCTTTCTTGGGTATATTGAAAGGCTGCCTCTACCAATACCCCATCTTTTTCCTTTGAGACATAAAAAACATTTGGATGAAGTGGTGTGTTGGGTCCAATTAAATACTTAATATATGATTTAAGCCCTCCCTCAAAATAAAATGTATATTCAAATGGAGGAGTTTTAGTAGAATCAATAAATTTAATTCTCACTCCTTTTGTTAAATAAGCTTGTCTTCTTAAATGATTAAGAATTTTTTTTCTCTCAAATTTTATTTGTTTGAAAATCTCTGCATCTGGCTCAAAAATAACAGTTGTGCCTGTTTGCTTACACCTTCCATCTTTCTTTAATTTAGTTTTTGATTTACCTTTCGAATATTCCTGATAGTATTTAACCCCTTGCCTGCAGACCTCTGCTCTCATCCAGGAAGACAAAGCACAAACAACAGAAATTCCAACTCCATGAAGACCGCCAGAAACCCTATACACTTTTCTTCCAAATTTTGCCCCGGCATGTAAAGTTGTCATTACTGTCTCTAAAGCCGACTTTTTCGTCTCTGGATGAATATCAACCGGAATTCCCCTTCCGTCATCAGAAACTCTCACTCGATTTTCTTTTACCAGTTCAACCTCAATATTCTTTGCATATCCAGCCAAAGCCTCATCAACCGAATTGTGAGCACAGATTGGTGCAAAACCTGCAACAAAATTTTCTCCTTCAAAAACAGAAAAATCATAAACCCAAGGCTTTTTGTATTCTATTTTTTGAATCTTTTTAACTCTAAGAATCCCTAAGTCAGAATTTAAAAATTTTAAGCCTCCTTCTTTTAAAACAATTTTTTGAGCTTCAAGAAGTTTAAATAAGGTTGCGTTTGCAATTCTTCCTTGTGAATTCCTCTGAACTCTTGTCTTAATTTCGTAATCGAAGCATTTTTGAACCACTTCCTCATATGGCAAATAGTTAAAATAAGAAGATTCTGTGTTCCAATAGAAATCCAAGGCAAAATACTTTGATTTTGAATGAAGAATCCTTTCTTTTTCTCTCCCTTTGTAGTTTGTCTTTATTTTTCTTTCTTTTTCTCTAACTTTTCTCTCTGAGAATGAATAAGTCTTATTTAGCGAAGAAAGAAGGTAGCTCAAGCCAACAATTAAATTTTTATTTTGAGAAACAGCAGCAAATTTCTTCCTTTCTTTTTCTGAGGGCGAGGTATTATTAATAAGATGGTCTGCCCAGAATTTTGTTGGATATCCATCTCCTGCTAAATAAGCAATTAAGAATCTTTCTCTTAAGTTTTTATTTAAATTGAAAATTAAATCAGGCACTTTCTTTTGAAGACTATTTTTACCTATCTTGAAAACTTCTTCAAAAATCAAAGCTATTAATTGAGAATCTATAACAATTACTTTGGCAGTATTATGTACATATCGAGGCGAAACTGAAAGCCCAAAGAGCTTTTTAATTAATTTGCAAGTATAATCAATCAACACATTTTCATGAGCACCAAAACTAAATACTACTCGATTTGATTTTTGGGAATTATTTTTAATAACTGCTCCTTCTGCGACAAAAATACCTAAAAGCTCAACTAAATGACGATCTATTTTAAGCTTAGGCTTAAGTTGGATTTTGGTATTGTACCAAGCACCAAGGAGCGCTCTCTTTTTAAACTCTTTAATTTTCTTTTTGGGCAGCTTTCTTAAAAGATTAAAAGGGAAATAATCGTATCTTTTAAAATCATAAAAAATGTTTGAAGCATATCGGCTACAACTATTCTTGCTCTTTTTATCTAAAATAGGCTTAATAGCATAGTAAATCTCAAGATCAAGCAGATCTTTAACATTATGAAGGAAAATATTCTCTGTCTTTTTTTCATTAAGCTTTAAGAATTCATCGATTAGATCTATTTCTTTTTGTGAATTTTCTATTTCGGGCCAAATTTTTGGGACAACAATCGGAGTTCCAATTTTTAATTCTGAGCCTTTTATAGGAACTACTTTTCCTTCTTTTAAAGTGAATAAAGAATGATAAGGAGTAATTTCGATTTCCCGATTATTTTGCAAGGTTACTTTTAAAATTTCGCTGTTAACTTTATGGCGGATTAAAGAAAAAATTGGCTGAAATTTTAATTTCAAAGTTTCAGGATCAAAAGTCAAAGCTTCAATTTGAAACCCTTTTCTTAAAAACTGAACTTCTCTATTTTTTGAGCTTTCAACAAAATGGGAATTTTTATCAAAATATTCGTCAATCAACTCCCCAATTTTTCTTAAGACAATTTTCCCATTTTCCTTTACAATTGTTGGTGTTTCATAAGTTAAGGAATTATCAAGACACTCCCATATTAAATGGTGCAAGCCCTCTTGCCCTGTTGAGCCAATGTACATTGCTGGTCTTTGTCTTACAGGTTCGAGGCCTTTTAAGACAAAAATATCCTTCGCGGTATATTCCTCTTCTTTTTTAGAAGTCTGTTTTCTTCTGGGCATAGATCTCCAAAAATTAATTCAATTTTGATTTTTGCTAATTTTGAATTTTGAATTGTAATTTTGCATTTTACATTTTGAATTTTAAATTTATTTTCTCACTTCCCACTCAGGGTTTTCTTCTAAGGCTTGAATAATCTTAGTAAACAATTTATCTACCTCCTCACTTGAGAGTGTTTTTTGGTCAGATTGGAATATTAAATGAAAGGCTAAATTCTTTTTTCCATCAGGAATTTCCTCTCCCATATAAATATCAAACAAATCAACATCCTTTAAAAGCTTGCCACCGGCTCCATATATAGCATTCATAACATCGGCAACTTTTGTATTTAAAGGAGTAAGTATTGCGATATCCCGCACAGCTGCCGGATATTTTGATATAGGTAGATATTCTTGTTCCTCTGAGGCAAGTTTGGAAAGCTTGTCAAAATCGATATCAAAAGCATAAATCTCAGAGTGAATGTCATAGAGACTGGTAACTTTTTTGGAAATTTCTCCCAAAAATCCAATTTCTTTATTTGAAACTTTAATTTCCGCAGATTTTCTAATATGCCAGAAAGAACACAAAGAATCCTCTGGTGTTGGTTGATACTCATCATAAAAAACATCTGAAACTCCAAGTTGTTCAAGTAAGCTATCTATAATGCCTTTTATTAAGTAGAAACCATCCTTTTCTCCGAAAATCACTCCAGAGAGCATTCTTTTTTCTGCCAATTTCTCTTTTTGCTGATAGAATATCTTCCCTATCTCAAATAATTTAAATTGTTTGAAATTCTTCTGATTTTCTTGAATATTTTTAATTAAGTTGATCAAAAGAGAAGGTCTTAAATATTTAAACTCATCGCTTATTGGATTCTCTAATTCTATTAACTTTACTAAATCTAGTTTTTGTTTATCTTTTTCACTTATAAATGAATAATTATAGACTTCTACAAACCCAAGTTCTTTTAAAATTCTTCTGACTTTAGATGCCCACACAAGAGCATCTTCCTTTTCTGGCAACTTGAGTAGAGTCTTTGGCGGATTAACAGTAATATGTTCATATCCATAAATTCTACCAACCTCTTCAATTAAGTCCTCCTCTATTTGAAGATCCTTCCTTATTGTAGGAATACCCACAACTATAATATCTTTTTTTCTTTTCTTTATCTCAAGACCTAACCTCTTTAGAACCTCTAATACTTTGTTTGGGGGAATTTCTATGCCTAAAACTTTTTGAAGTTTCTTGATATTTAAGTTAACTGTCCGTGGTTTAACTTTTTGGGGATAATAATCAACTTCACCAGCCAAAACTTTACCACCAGCAATTTCTTGAATAAGACTTGTTACTCTCAAAAGAGCCATCTCTGTCATATTTGGGTCCAGCCCATGTTCAAACCTAAAAGAAGCATCTGTTTTAAGTTTAAGTTCTCTTTGTCCTTTCCTTATTAAAACCGGATTGAAATTGGCTGACTCAATAAGAATGTTTTTTGTCTCCTCTGAGATTTGGGCTTTTTTGCCTCCTTTTATTCCTGCAATAGCAATAGGGCTTTCTTTATCTGCAATAACTAAAATATTTTCATTTAAAATATAGATTTTATCATCTAAAGTTTTTATTTTCTCTCCTTTTCTAGCCCTTCTTATAATTATCTTTTTCACATTGTTTGGAATTTGGGATTTGGGATTTGGGATTTGCTTGGAATTTGCGCCTTTGATTTTATCAAGATCAAAGGCGTGTAGCGGTTGCCCAACTTCTAACATTACATAATTGGTAGCATCAACAATATTATTTATTGGCTGAAGTCCACAAGAAATCAGCCTTTCCTGTATCCATCTCGGAGAAGGCTTTACTTTTACTCCCAAAATTACCTTTGCGGTATATCTAGGACAATCCGTTTTGCTTTTAACCTCAATTGTAATAAAATTCTTGATATCTAAGTTTTTAGTTTTAAGTTGTGGTTTCCCTCGACCTGAGCTCGGGACGAAGGTTGACTTTTGAGTTTTGAGTTTTGAGTTAAGAATTGCCCCACATTCCTTTGCCATTCCTAAATGAGAAAAACAATCCGCTCTGTTTGGAGTAACGTCAATATCAAACACCCAGTCATTTCCTCTTTTTTCGATTTTCTGAACCTCAAAGCTGTGTAAAGTCAAAAGTTCTCCTAATTTTTTAGGGTTTGGCAATCTCTTTTCAAAAAATGATTGTAACCAGTTGTAAGAAAAAATCATGAT
>CAZHBV010000014.1:0-11885 GCA_964530855.1 uncultured Candidatus Saccharibacteria bacterium
TTTTGATTGAGTAAGAGTCAAAAGGTATTGTGTTTTTTTGGAAATGCCGCTTGTTTTTCTTATACGAATATTTGCATTATAGCCTGCTAAAGTGGCTATAGCTAAAAGTGCCTGGGCATTTTCTTTGCTGGTAACTACAATACGTTTTCTATGTTTTTCCTGCCAACCATCTCCTTTTATATAAGTTTCTAAAAATAATCTTGCTTGCCTCTGGCTTAACTTAAAAAGAAAAGAGGGAAAAACTTTCTTTCTCTGACCAAATAATTGATGAACTTTCTTGCTAGAAGAAGGTAAAAGTCGAATATGCTGGCACGTTCCTAAAGAAGTTTGCTCTCTTACATTAAATTCTAACCCTTCCTCTTCTAACAAATTCGTAATTTCCTTATAATTCTCAGGGTGAACAGAAGAAGATTGATAAATACTCACTCTATAACTTCCTTCTTTCTCTATTGATCCTTCAGAAAGGATCCAAGCCAAAATTTTTAATTTTCTATCACTAATTTCTAAATCAGGATTTTTATTAGTTAAAACGCCAGGAGTAGGAATAGAAATTGGAGATTTATATCTCAACACTTTTTCAATTGGCTCAAGAGTGTATTTTTCTGTATTGAAAATTTGCCTTACTATCCTATGATTTGGAGAAATAAGTTGGTCCTGGCTTCTATTTCTTAAATTATACATCTTGCCCTTATAAAAGCGTCTAAAAACTTTCTTTACTGGCTTTTGTTCTAATCCATGGGTTTTTAAGTTAAAAGTATAAATTATGTCTCCTTCATTAACTTCATACCAGGATTTCCAACCTGTAGGTGTCAAAATTTGAGTGTCTTCTGATAAACATTGAAAGCCCACTCTTGTTGGCACAGCCATATTGAAGAGAAACTCCTGAAAAGCCTGTTTTACCTGTTTATAATTTAAATTGTCATACCGAATAAATGGAGCAAGGAGAGTATCAAAATTTGAAAAAGCAATTGCGCCTGCGGCCTCTCCCTGCAATGTATACATAAAATTTACAACTTGCCCTAAAGCGACTCTAAAATGCTTTGGAGGCCTTGATTCGATTTTGGTTTTAACTCCCCCGAATCCTTTAAGTAAAAGATCGTAAAGATCCCAACCAACGCAATAGGCTCCTAAAGTATCCAAATTATGAATATGAAAATCTCCAGATTCATTTGCTTCTCTTATCTCTTTTGGATAAATTTTGTTTAGCCAATATTTTTTAATGACATAAGAGGTTACATAATGATTAAGCCCTTGTAGAGAAAAAGCCATGTTTGCATTCTCTTGAACCTCCCAATCTAACTTGCCAAGATATCGATCTACCCTTTCAACTGCCTCCTCAGAAACTGCTACTGCTTCTCTAATACGTCTTCTCTGCTCTCTGTATAAAATATAGGCTTTGGCCGTCTTAACTAAATTTTCCAAAATTAGAACTTCCTCAACTATATCTTGAATTTGTTCCACATGAGGAATTTCTCCTTCTTTAAATCTTCTTTGGAGCAAATCAACAACTTTTTTTGTAAGTTTTTCTGCCAATTTTCCATCTCCTTGACCTGAAGCAGTTAAAGCCTTAAAAATAGCATTCTTTATTTTATTAGAATCAAAAGAAACAATCTCCCCGTTTCTTTTTTTAACTTTGCTAATCTTAGCCATAATGAAAAATTAAAAAGTGTATTTTTCCATTATACTTATCAATCAAAAAGTTAGTCAAATTGTGGAAAACTCTTTAAATTCCTGTAGCAATGAGTGTAATTTGTACCTCCTCTGGCCGAAATTGTTTATTATTCTGAAATGCGCCAAAAATAATTTTTGCCTGCGGAGAACTTTTTTTATTTATAATGTTGGCTGTCTTCTGCACATCAAATAAGGTAAGATTTTTGCCTCCGGCAATATTAAATAAAATTCCTTTTGCTCCATCGATAGAAGTTTCAAGAAATGGAGAAGTAAGCGCCTCTTTGGTTGCCTGCTCAATTTTATTTTCTCCTTGGCCTCTACCAATACCAAAAAAGGCTCTGCCTGCATCTCTCATCACAGAATTCAAATCTGCTAAATCTATATTGATCAGGCCAGGAGTAATTAATAAATCTAAAATACTAAAGATTATATCTTGAATTATTTTATCTACTAAGAAAAAAGATGAATTAATGTCTGCAGTTGGGCCAACTTTAGAAAGAATTTTATCATTGAAAATTACAATTAGAGTATCTAAACTCTTTTCTAAAACCGGAATGGTTTTTTGAGCAATTTCTTTTCTTTTGGCTCCTTCAAAATAAAAAGGGAAAGTAACTATTCCAATAGTTAAGGCTCCTGTATTTTTTGCCAATTCTGCAATCAAGGGCGATGCTCCCGAACCAGTCCCCCCGCCAAGACCACACACAATAAAAGCAATATCTCCACCAAAAAGAACGCTTTTTATCTCTTCTTTTGATTCCTCTGCTGCTTCTCTGCCAATCTTTGGATTCATCCCTGAACCAAATCCGAGCGTTTTTTTCTTTCCTATCTGAATTTTTAAATCTGCTTTGGTTTTTTTTAAATCTTGTAAATCTGAATTAATAGCAATTGATTCGATAAATTTATGCTCCGGTTTATGTATTCTTGTAAGAATGTTCCCGCCTGCTCCACCAATTCCTATTACTTTGATTTTTATAGGTTTTCTCATGGAAGAAATTTTCTAAAAATTTTCTTTACTCTATGCAAAAGATTTTCTTCCTCCAAAACAGTTTCTTCTGTAAATCCTTTTAAAACTAACCCACAAAGCACAGAAAGCGAAGGGTCGGTTTTTAAATTTACAAAGTTTTTTGGAGCGGCTTTTTTTACAGGTAAAGAAAGTTCTTTTTTGGCAAATTCAACAATTCCGGGTAAATCTGCTCCACCTCCTGTTAAAACCACGCCTGCAGGCAAGGAGTCTGCTTTTGAGATTTTTTTTAATTCTTTTCTAACCAAACTAAAAATTTCCGATACCCTGGCTTTTGCGGCTTTTGCCATTTTGTTAACTGAAAAAGAAAAAAATTTGTTTGGTTCTATCTCTATTTTTTCTTTTCTTCTTGATTTTTTAAAGATATATTCGCCGAATTTTAATTTAATTCTCTCAGCGATCTCTATTTCTGTCTGTAGGGCAATTGCAATATCGTTTGAAATATGAGAAGATCCAACAGGCAATATAGCAAGATGAATTAAATTTCCTTCTTCAAAAACTGCAATTGAAGTAGTTCCTGCTCCAATATCTACTAAAGCCACCCCCAGTTCTTTTTGTTGAGGGCCGAGCACCGATAAAGAAGCAGCCAAGGGAGAAGGTACTATTTCTGCTATTTCTAAATCCGCCCCTAAAACCGCATCAATAAGATTTTTAACATAAGGCGAGAAGGCGCATATTGCTAAAGATTCTACTTCTAGTTTTATACCCTTTAGATTAAGAGGGTCTTTAATTCCTCCTTCCCCGTCAATAATGAATTGTTTAGGGATTACTTCTAAAACTTCCTTGTTAAATGGAAGACTTATTGAGCGTGAGTTTTCTATTACTCTCTCTATATCTTCCTGAGAAACTTTTTGGTCGGCCCTTGAAATTGCAACCGCTCCATGGGTATTTTTTACAAAAATATGATGCCCTCCTATATTAACAAAGACTTCTTTTAGTCTCTTTTGTGACTCTTTCTCAAGTAATTTTTTCAATTCAGAAATCTTCTCGCAAACTTTGTTAGAATCTACAACCATTCCTTTTCTCACTCCGGAAGAAGCCAAAGACTTAAAACTTAAAACTTCTATCTGCTGACTTCCGTTTTGCTTCTTGGCAATCATTCCCTTGATTGTACTAGATCCTATATCTATAGCCCCCACATATGGTACTTTTCTCATGATTTAAAAAAATAATCTAAATATTTATTCTCCTTTTGAAGCATAATTTCTTTCTCTTTTTGTTTTTTATGATCATATCCCAAAAGATGTAAGAGGCCGTGAACAAAAGTTCTTGCTAACTCTTTTTGAAAATCTAACTGTTCTCTTTTGGCTCTCTTTTTAACCTCTCTTAAGCAAATAAAAATTTCCCCTAATTGCTTTTTTCCCCCGGGAGGAAAAACAAAGTCTTTTTCTTTAGAATAAGAAAATGATAGAACATCGGTTACTCGGTTTTTCTTTCGATACTTAAAATTTAATTTTCTCATTCTTCTAGGTCCTATAAACACAAGAGATACCAAGCCTTCTTTTTTTTCTTCTTTCAAAACTCTCTGGGCTATTTTTTCAAGAAGGTCCTGGTCAACTTGAGAGTTAGTAAAATTATTTATCTCTAACATACTTTACTTTATCCTAACAAAACTTAAAAACTCAGGCAAATAAAAAAGCAAGCAATTTTTAAAGATAAAATTTAAATTTTCCCTAATTTCTCTAATTTTTGATAATACTTTTTCAATTCCTCTCTTCTCTTGGCGCTTCTTATTTTAAGTTTTCTGCTCAACGGTCTTTTTCTGTACATTGATTCTCTTGCCTGAGCTAAAATACCGCTTTGTTTTAAATGTCTCAAAAAGCGGTTTACTACTTGTCTTGCATCTTCCCCATTCTTTTTTTCAACCACCATTGCCGGTTTTGTTTTTCTTGCAGCAGTCATGAGAATGCTTTTTATTTTTTACTTTTTTTCTTTAAGACTTTTTTAATTTCCTTTAGTAGTTTATTATAAGACACGTTTCTCTGATCTCCTGTTTCCATATTCCTCAAAATTACCTCATGCTTTAACACTTCCTCCTTGCCAATTATAACTACGTATTTTACCTTTTTTCTATTAGCAATTTTTAATTGATTAGTCAATGAATCTTTTGAGAGAGAAAAAGCAACAGGTATTTTTGCCTTTTGAAATTTTTCAATCAATTTTAGGGTCTCAATTTTAGCCTCGTCTCCAAGTTGAGCCACAAAAATTTCAGGAAGGGTTTTTTCTGTCTCTAGAGATTTACCTTTTTCCTTTAGAATTTCAACAATTCTTTCTACGCCTGCTGCACTTCCGCAGGCAGGGATATTTTGTTTACCTACCAACTTTAAAAGCCCATCATATCTTCCACCTCCAACCAATGCATTTTGTCTTTTCTCTTGTTCTTTAAAAGGTACTATCTCGAACACTGTTTTTGTATAATAATCCAAGCCTCTTACAAGATAAGGGTTCAAAATATAGGGTATATTTAAGGCTTCTAAATATTCTAATACCTTTTCAAAATGATCATGACATTCTTCACATAAATAATCTATAATCTGCGGACCTTCTCTTACAATTTTTTGGCACCGCACTTCTTTACAGTCTAAAACTCTTAAAGGATTTCTTTTTAATCTTTTTCTGCAAGTTGCGCAAAGAGAGGTTTCATTGCGTTTTAAATATCTTGTCAAAACTTTTTTGTAATAAGGTCTACATTGAGAGTCTCCTATGTTATTGATTTCAACTATTATGTCTTTAATGCCTAATTCCTCAAGAATTTTAACAAAAATCCATATAATCTCTACATCAATTATCGGTTTTTTGGAACCAAAAATTTCAAAATTTATTTGATGAAATTGACGATATCGTCCAGCCTGTGGCCGCTCATACCTAAAAAGAGGACCGCGTGTATACAACTTAACAGGGTGAGGCCAAGCAACCATTCCATTTTCAAAATAGGAACGTGCCAATGAGGGTGTAAATTCAGGTCTTAAAGCCAAATACTCTCCTCCCTTTGTCTTTAAAAGATACATCTGTTTTTCTACAATATCAGTGGTTGGGCCTGTAGATTTTACAAACAATTCATAGTCTTCCAAAATAGGTGTTTCTATGATTTTAAAACCATAAAAATCAGCATATTTATCAGCAGTTGAATATACCTTTTTATAATACACCATGTCCTGAGGCAAAATATCTTTCATGCCTTGCGGTGTTTGAAATTTGAGCCTTGGTTTCTTCATGATAAAATTCAATAAGGAGAAGGATAAGACTTTTTGTTAGCAAAAGCAGAGAAGGGCCAAATTCTAAAAGCAACTTTTCCTATGATAAGATCTTCAGAAATAGGCCCAAAGAAGCGAGAATCCATCGAAGATAATCTGTTATCTCCCAACACAAAATATTCTTTTTCTTTCAAATGAACTTTTAAATTACCGGAGGTTTTTATACTCTCTGGTAAGTATGGCTCATTTAAAACAAAGGTTTTGTTTTCTCTCTCAATAATTACTTTTCCATCTTTAATCTCAACAGTTTCTCCAGGTAGGCCAATTACTCTTTTTATAAATCTCTGATTCAAATTGTTGGGATTTCTAAAAACTATTACATCACCCCTCTGAGGCCCATGAAATCGATAACTGATTTCGTTAACAATCAAATAATCCATATCGTGAAAGTTGGGTTCCATACTTTGCCCTCTTACAAAAAAAGGTTGAAAAATAAACTCTCTGATAGGTATCACTATCAGAAGAGCAATAAGAAAAATTTTGACTATTTCCCAGAAAAATACCAAAATCTTATTCATATTTTAAATTATATATAAAAATGCTTTGAATTTTCAAGGTCTGCGTATTATATTAAAAAAATATGATTCTAATTGTAGGGTTAGGCAATCCCGGAAGAAGGTTTATCTTAACAAGACATAATGTTGGATTTTCATTTATTGACCATCTAAAAAAACTTGGGCGGTTTGGTCCATGGAAAGTATCTAAATTGCTTGAGGCAAAATTCTCAAAAGGAAAACTGTTTCAAAAAACGGTTGTTTTGGTAAAACCTTTAACTTTTATGAATGCATCTGGCAGAGCGGTTTTGAAAATTGCAAGATATTATAAAAT
The DNA here is from genome assembly GCA_964530855.1 of uncultured Candidatus Saccharibacteria bacterium. Lineage (GTDB taxonomy): Bacteria > Patescibacteriota > Minisyncoccia > Minisyncoccales > PEYH01 > JAGGTU01. The sequence continues at coordinate 6,775 of CAZHBV010000014.1, forward strand.
TCCAAAAGAGAATATCTTGATTGTCCACGATGATATAGATATTGAAATTGGGAGGATAAAAATCTCAAAAGACAAAAGTTCTGGTGGGCACAAGGGAGTTGAGTCAGTGATCCAGAATTTAGGTAGCAAAAATTTTCTCCGGTTGAGAATTGGAATAGCACCTTTATCAGAAAGTGAAAAATTAAAAATTAAAAATGAAACATTAGAAAAATTTGTTTTAGAAAAGTTTTCTAAAAAAGAAATAGAAGTTTTAAAAAATGTTTTTAAAGTTGGAGCAAGAGCAGTTAAGGTTCTTTTAAAAGAGGGGGTCGAAAAAGCGATGAGTGAGTTTAACAAAAAGGAGTGTTTATAAATTTTAAATAAAAATGAATAACTTGTCAAACCAAATTCAAACTTTAGCCCCCAATGATCCTCTTTTCCCGGAAAGCTTAAAAAAGATAAAATCACCACCGAAAGTTTTATACTTTATTGGAAATTTAGAATTAAAAAATAAATTTTTGTTCGCTGTTGTTGGCACAAGAACTCCCTCAGATTATGGTAAAAAAGTAGTTATTGAATTTGTAAAAACTTTAACAGAGGCGGGCTTTGTGATTGTAAGCGGGTTAGCAAAAGGAATTGATACTTTAGCACATAAAACTTGCTTAGACTACGGAGGCAAAACTATAGCCGTTTTGGGTTCAGGTTTGGATAGAATTTACCCAAAAGAGAACCTGAAACTTGCAAAAGAAATAATTCAAAAACAAGGTGCATTGGTTTCAGAATATCCCCCTTCAACTCCTCCAAATTACTTTCATTTCCCAGAAAGAAACAGAATTATTGCTGGTTTGTCAAAGGGGGTTTTGGTAATTGAAGCAAGAGAAAAATCAGGAGCTTTAATTACAGCAGATTGGGCATTTTCACAGAAAAAACCTGTCTTTGCTATTCCTGGCTCAATTTATAACGAAACATCAAAAGGATGCCACATTCTTATCAAAAAAGGAGCAAAACTTGTAAGTTCGCCAAAAGAAATTCTACAATTTTTTGGAATTTCTTTTAAACAAAAAAGCGGGTCCATTGAAGGAACAGAAGAAGAAAAATTAATTTTTCAACTTCTCCTTGACAAAACTCTTCATATTGATGAAATTATTCAATTGAGTAAACTAGAAGCACCAAAAGTATTGCAAACCATTTCCAAGATGGAGCTGGAGGGAAAAATTAAAAATTTAGGAGGAAATATATTCACAGCAATATCATGAAAAAAAATCTTGTTATAGTTGAGTCTCCAACTAAGGCAAACACCATCGGGCGGTTTTTGTCAAAGGAATTTCTAGTACGTTCCTCTTTTGGACATATAAGAGATCTTCCTGAAAAAAGTTTTGGAGTTGATATTAAAAACAATTTCAATCCTAAATTTATCGTTCTTCCAAAATCAAGAAAGGTTGTAAGTTTTTTGAAGAAAGAGGCAAAAAAAGCAGAAAATGTAATCTTGGCAACAGATGAAGATAGAGAAGGTGAGGCAATTGCTTATCATTTAAAAGAAGTTTTGGGCTTAAAAGATTATCAAAGAATTGTCTTTCATGAGATTACAAAAAGTGCAATTGAGGAGGCTTTAAAAAAGCCAAGAAAAATTGATATGAATTTAGTTTATTCTCAATTTGCAAGGAGAGTTTTAGACAGAATCGTTGGATATATGCTTTCCCCATTTTTGTGGAGAAAAGTTGCAAGAGGTCTTTCTGCAGGAAGGGTTCAGTCTGTAGCAGTACGCCTGATAGTTGAAAGAGAAAGAGAGATTGAAAAGTTTGTTCCGCAGGAATATTGGACAATCCAAGCATTACTTTACAAAGATCAAAAGTCAAAAGTCAAAAGTCAAAACTACAACTCAAAAGTTAAAGATAATTTTTTTGCTCTTCTTATAAAGAAAGACGGAAAGACGATACCAAAATTAGGAATTAAATCGAAAGAGGAGGCGGAAAAAATTGTAAACGAGCTTAAGGGTGCGGAGTTTATAGTTAGAAATATTGAGAAAAAAGAAATAAAAAAGAACCCCCCACCACCCTTTATTACAAGTACTCTTCAGCAGGAAGCATGGCAAAGATTTAGATTTTCTGCCAAAAAAACAATGCTTCTAGCACAAAATTTGTATGAAAAAGGGTTTATCACCTATCATCGAACCGACTCTTTTAACCTTTCCAAATTGGCTCTCTCGCAAGCAAGAAAATTCATCGAAGAAAATTTTGGTAAAAATTATTGGCAATATAGGGTGTTTAAAACCAAATCAAAAGTTGCCCAAGAAGCCCATGAGGCAATTAGACCAACATATATTCAAAATACGCCTGAGAGTTTGGAGAAAAAATTAGATAAAGATCAATTTAAACTCTATGATCTGATTTGGAGAAGGTTTTTAGCAACCCAAATGAAAGAAGCAATCTTCAACTCAACTATTGTTGAGATCGAGGCAAAACCAAGATGGAAGAATCAAGAACCAAATGCCAAGAACCAAAAAAGAACCAAGAACCAAGAACCAAAATATACGTTTTTGGCCTCAGGACAAACTTTAAAATTTGACGGATTTATAAAAATCTGGCCAATGAAATTTGAGGAGAAAACTCTTCCAGAATTAGAAAAAGAAGAGAAATTAAAATTGGAAAAACTTTTGTGCAAACAACATTTTACTCAGCCTCCTCCTCGTTATACTGAGGCAACTTTAATCAAAACCCTTGAGAGGTATGGCATTGGACGGCCCTCAACCTATGCTCCGATTATCTCAACCATTCAAGAAAGAAATTATGTTGAAAAAGATGAGCAAAAAAGATTTAGGCCTACCGAAATTGGAATTGTAGTAAATGATCTTCTGGTAAAACATTTTCCCGAAATTGTTGATATACAATTTACCGCAAAGATGGAAGAAGGGCTTGATGAAATTGCAAAGGGCAAAAAACAATGGACAGAGGTTGTCAGGGAATTTTATGAACCCTTTGAGGAGAATTTAAAAAAGAAAGAGAAGGAGCTCTCAAAAGAAGACATTGCCCAAGAGGAAACGGATAAAACTTGTCCTTTATGTGGAGCGCCGGTGATTATAAAATTAGGAAAATTTGGAAGATTTTATGCCTGCTCTAATTTTCCAAAATGCAAATATACCGCTCCTTTAGAAGAAAACCGGCTGAAAATAAAATGTCCAAAATGTAAAAAGGGCGAGATTGTGAAAAAAAGAACCAAAAAAGGAAAAGTTTTTTATGCTTGTAACAAATATCCTGAATGCGATTTTGCTGTTTGGGACAAACCAACAGGCAAGATATGTCCAAAATGTGGCTGGCCACTTCTGAAAACAAAAAGGGGACAGGTAAAATGTTCAAATCCTCAATGTAAAGACAAGCAAAAATAAAAGAAAAAGGGGCAAGAGATGCCCCTATTTGTTGACTCGTAAAAAAACAAGGCGCGCCCTTTCTAGAAACTCTTCCCCTACCCGATTTTTTAACACTTCTTCTAAACAAATGCCTTGTTCTTCTGATTCCTTCTTGAGCTGAGCTAGCTCCCTTTGGCTAATTGCCCCGAAATCAACCAAAATTTCTCCGATACCTTTGTTTTTCTCAAAATATTGCTCGAGAATCTCAGCGACAAGATTAGAAACCGATGTTCTTCTTCTTTGCGCTTCTCTTCTCAACAACCTCCATAAATATTCATCTTCCTCTCGGAAATAAACTGTGGTCTGCATCTTTTCCTCCTTAGTCGCTTAGAAATTCCACGAGGACAAGTTGAGTATATTGTTTTATAATCTTGGGAGAAATGTCGCCGCTTCTTTGGCGATTTATAGCCAAAATCAAGGCAAAGCCGGTTACATACTCCTCATAAGATATGGGCTCTTTTTCCTTTCCTCTCCAAGCCAAGGAGAAACCTTCTTTTTCTGCCGTGCGAATAAAGTCGTAAAGTCTTTCTGCGTCCTCTTTCGCCATTCTCTTTACTCTTTCCAAAATTTGCATCTCCATATCCCACCTCCTAAAAGAACTGCTTTGAAGAATATCTTATCCTAAATCATTCATGTTTTTTGTCAAGAGATTCAGATAAGAAGAGTTTTTTGTAAAATAACAAATAACAGAAAAATGGACGGGTGCTTTTTTATCTTTGCCCAAAATTTCAAAATTAAAAAAATTTTTGAAATTTTTAAAAACCCTCCCTCTCTGGCCAGTAATATCAACACTCCCACCATCCTCTTGTGTAAAGTGTCACTTTACACAGTTTATGGACTCCAAAAATTAGAAAGTCTTGTTATCTCATTAACTGGCAGAGGTCATCTGAGAAACTTGAATCTAGTATAATAGAGTTGACTTATTTATAGATTTGATGTATAATTTCAATATAAAACATTTCCCTTCCGGAGGTGAAACAAATGAAGAAGTTCCTTAAAGTGACTCGAGGAAAATTTTGCTGGCTTCTTGGACATAGATATCCAGTGATTTGGCTAAAAGGAGAGCGTGGAACTCGAATAGGCATTCCGGACGTTGAGGCGGGATGTATTTACTGCGGATACACCCAACCTAATAAGTATCCTATCAGCGCAGAGAAAATAGATTGGTTGCTTACTACCCATAGAACACCTGGTAATTTGCCAAGACATAATGTTTTTTAGAAAATAAGTCGCAATTGTTGCCGGCGTTATCCTCCGAATATGATGGCTGGAGAATCTTGTACTGAGGTTTTCCAGCCAATTTTTATTTTGATATAGTTTTGGGTAATTCTCTTAAAATGTCGCTGTATAGATATCTTTCTTTTCTAATAAGATAGATATAAACCAGGGGCGAAAATGGAATCCCTCTTGTGTAAAGTGTCACTTTACACAGTGATTAATAAAAAATGCGGCTGGCCTTTTTTGAAAACAAAAAGGGAACAGGTAAAATGTTCGAATCCGGAATGCAAGGATAAGCGATTAAGTGATCGAGTTATTGAGTGATCAAGTGGTTAAGTGACTAAGTGGATGGTTGTTGGATTGCTAAATCTAAGCCCCCACAAAAAACCGCTGTAATAACATTGCCATGGCAATCTTATTACAGCGTTCCAAAAACAGAATCGGCCATCAATTGAGGAAATAAGTTGCCGGAATGGTCTTTATAACGGAGTACCGATAAGGAATATTGCTT
>CAZHBV010000015.1:0-10280 GCA_964530855.1 uncultured Candidatus Saccharibacteria bacterium
AGTGAGCGAGCGCGCCGGGCGAGCGAACGGCTCCTAAAAATTACTTTCTGAGCGGTTTCTCGCTGGGGGCGAGCGTCTCCTAAAAATTGCTTTCCGAGCGATTTTTAAACTACTTCAAGCATAAATTATTAATAAACCGCGCTCTATTCCTTTGGAACCTCCATTTCTTCTGGTTGAGCTAATACCTTCTCTAGTTCATCTAAATTCTCTAAAACTGCTCCTGCTCCTCTTACAACAGCAGTTAATGGATCTTCAACAATCTTTGTAGGTATACGAGCTTCTTTTGCAATAAGCGCATCTAATCCTCTCAATAGAGCCCCACCACCTGTTAAATAAATCCCTTTGAGCATAATATCCGCAACTAATTCTGGTGGTGTCTCTTCAATTGCGTTTTTAATTTCTGTCACAATCTCTCTTACCGATTTTTCGATTGCCTTTTTTACATCTTCTTCATTTATTACTACCTCCTCAGGCAATCCAGTAATTAAATTCCTTCCTCTTATTGGCATTTCTCTTTTCTCTTTCTTCTCCCCTTTTCTCTTAAAAAGATACGCATTTCCCAGCCTTATTTTAGCCTCTTCTGCTGTTTTTTCTCCAATTAAAAGTTTATACTCTTCTTGTACAAAATTAATTACATCTTGGTTTAATTTATCTCCGGCTACCTTTAAACTCTTTGAGAGAACAATTCCTCCAAGAGAAAGAACAGCAATTTCTGTTGTTCCTCCGCCTATATCAACAATAAAATTTCCTCCTGCCTCTTGAACAGGTAGTTTTGCCCCAATTGCTGCAGCCATTGGTTGCTCTATCAAAAATACTTTCTGAGCCCCAGCACTTTTTGCTGCCTCTCTTACAGCCCTTTTCTCTACTTCTGTTAAACCACAAGGTATACCAATAATAACCCGGGGTCTTGGAAAAATAACCTTCTCCTGATAAACCTTCTGAACAAAATATTTCAACATTTGCTCGGCTACTTCAAAATCTGAAATTACTCCATGAGAAAGTGGTCTTGTGGCTACGATATTTGCTGGAGTTCTTCCAACCATCTTTTTAGCCTCCTTTCCAATTGCCAGAATTTGACCAGTCTTCTGGTTAATAGCCACAACTGATGGCTCTCTAATTACAATTCCCTCTCCTTTCACATAAACTAGAGTATTAGCGGTTCCAAGATCAATAGCAATGTCTTTTTTTAATTTTGAAAAAAAGTTTTTAAACATATCTTTTTTCTTTTAAGATTTGCCAAAGGTTTTTAATTTTAATTAACTGAACTTTCTTCTTACCTCTTTCTTTTATTTCAATTTGATTTCTTGCTAAAGTTTTTTTGCTAACTACTAATCTTAAAGGAATTCCAAGTAGATCGGATTCAACGAATTTTTCTCCGACGCTTTCTTTATCTCTATCATCATATAAAACTTCTAAAGATTCTTTTTGTAAATTCTGATATATTTTCTCGGCTGTTGTCCAAACACGCTTGTCTTGCATCTCCACAGGTATTAGATGTATTTGATATGGAGCTACTTCTTTTGGCCAAATAATACCTGTTTCATCGTGATTCACCTCAACAATTGTTGCCATTAACCTTCCTAATCCTATTCCATAGCAACCCATAATAATAGGTTTTTTTGCACCTTTTTTATCAATATAATAAGCATCAAACGCTTTGGAATACTTTGTTCCTAAAGGAAAAATATTTCCCACCTCTATACCTCTTTCCTTTATTATTCTCCCTTTCTTACATTTAGGACAGACTTGACCTTCTTTTACCTTTGCAATTTCTTTGTTTTGAGCAAAATTACATTTTGAACAGAAAAATATTGTATCTTCTCCCGAAGGAGCCAAAACTTGAAATTCGTGCGATACTCCTTTAGTAAATCCTGCTGCCGATGCTTCAACTATTTTTACTTTTAGGTTGCATCTCTTAAAAATTCTTAAATAGGCATTTATGACTTTTTTATAATATTTCTCAAAGTCTCTTTCATCTGGATGAAAACTATATAAATCTTTCATAACAAATTCTCTTGCACGCAGAAGTCCTCCAAAAAATCTTAATTCGTTTCTAAATTTTGTCTGAATTTGAAAAAGGTAAACTGGTAGGTCTCTCCATGAGTGAACCTGTTTCTGAACAATTTGAGTAATCACCTCCTCGTGTGTAGGCCCCAAGACAAATTCTTTTCTATGTCTGTCTTTAAATTTAAATAAAATTTGTCCCATACTCTTCCACCGACCGGTTTTTTCCCAAATATATTTTGGCTGGAGGGCAGGCAAGAAAACCTCTTGGGCCTCTATTTTTAACATCTCTTCTCGGATAATATTTTCTATTTTTTTATGAACTAAAAATCCCAAAGGCAAAAGACTGTAGATACCGGAGGCTAGTTGATCAATAAAGCCTCCTTTTATAAGTAATCTATGGGAGATTATTTCTATCTCATCTGAAATTGATTTTTGGGTCTTGCAAAATAATTTTGATTGTCTCATGGTATAAGAAATTGTCTAATATCTTTGAAGGTAATTAAAAATAGAAGCAAAATAAGAACGATGTATCCAGCCAAATTAAAGTTCCTTTCAATTTTTTCGGGTATCGGTTTTTTAAATAAAGCCTCATATAAAACAAAAATAAGCCTTCCTCCATCTGTTGCAGGAATAGGAAGAATGTTAATTAGTCCCAGGGATAAAGAAAGAAGCGCAATTAAATTTAAAAGAGCGCCTACTCCTTCCTTTAAAGTAATTTTCACTAAAAAGAAAATACCAACTGGACCGCTGACTGATTCGGCTATTGGTTGAATCGTCTTTTTTTCAAATGAAACTTTAATTAATCTTCCAAAAAGTTTAAAAGAATAATCTAAAATATTAAGTGAGTGAAGAAATCCAGAGAAAATCTTTTGGGATAAACTTTTATATTCCAGGTGGACTATAGTACTAATCGCGACTCCTAAAGGCCCTTGACCTTTGGGGGGGTGCTCTCTTGGAGTAGTTTTAATTTGTCTTTTCTCTCCTTCTTTTAAATTTTTAACCTCTAAAACTATTTCTTTACCTTTCTGTTGATGTACAAATTCAACAAAATCCTGGGGATTATTAATTTTTTTTCCATTGGCCGAGATTATGAGATCATAAGGTTTAATCCCGCCTCTTTGAGCTGGGGAGTTTTCTGCTACATTACCCACTACGATATATTGACTCTCTTCTCCAAATAGAAACTTCTGTCCAAATAATGAAGGCAAAAAAACACTAAAATTCTCAAGTCCCAACACTATATAAAAAAACAAAATGGCCAAAAGAAAATTGGCTGTCACTCCTGCAAGAAGTATTTTTGCTTTTACCAAAGGTTTTTGGGATATAAAACTCCGCTCTTTTTCAACTTCTTGATATCTATCTTCTCCATATAGTCTTACAAAACCTCCAAAAGGAAGAAGATTTATTGAATAGATCGTCTCTCCTATTTTTTTGCCAAAAATACGCGGAGGTAGGCCAAACCCGAATTCTTCCACTTTAACATTGGCTCTCTTGGCTGCTAGAAAATGAAAAAACTCGTGGATGAAGATTAAAAAACTCAATATTAAGATAAATACTATTAATTCCAAAATCATGATTCCATAATTTCTTTAGTTTTCTGTTGTGAGATTTCTTCTATCTTTTGATTATACTCATCTACCACTTTTTGCACTTCTTCTTTAATTTCATACTTCTCATCTTCTGAAATTTCTTTTTCTTTAAAAAGTTGTTGAACTTCTTTTAAAATATTGTCTCTCCATCGACGAACTTCTTTTCTTGCTTCTTCTTTTTCTTCATTAACTTTTCCAATTAAATTTCTTCTAAACTCTTCAGTTAAGGGAGGGAGATTAACTCGAATATTATTCTGCTCAACTATAGGGGATGTACCAAGGTCTGCCTGATTAAGCGCTTTCTCAATTGATTCCGTCGCGTTTTTATCCCAAGGTTGAATAAGGATTTCTCTTGGCTCGGGACATAAAATAGCGGCTATCTGTTTCAATTTCACCTTTGAGCCATAATAATCTACAATCAAGTCTTCAACTAAGGCCGGAGTTGCCCTTCCGGTTCTTATTTTATAAAGTCGCTCTCTAAAATTGTTGATGATTTCCTCGAGTTCTGGTTTGTTTTTTTGGAGAATCTCTCTCATAGTTCTAAAAATAATAATTCTAAGGCTAATTCGGGATTTACATTGGAAGTTGTAATTAAATAATATATTTCTTGTAAATTAGTCAAAATTCTTTGCAATTGAGCCTTTGTCCATGTATTTCCTTTATTCTGTCCAATTAATTCTTTATACATTAACTCTCTAAAATAAGCGAGCCATATCTCGAGGATCTTCTCAATATTTTCTGTCTTTGCAATCTCTCTTGCGTATTTAAATTTAAAATAAATTGATTGACCTCTTAATTGATTAATCTCTTTAATTTTCTTTTGAGTTTCCTCTAAAATATTTCTGTCAAATGCAGTATTTAATATAAGCCCCACTTTCTCATTTAAAAATTTTATATTTTGGCCCTCCACATTTCTCAGACAGGAGGTCACCTGTGATAGTGATTGGTTTGAAACTGGCTCAAATTTAATTTTTTGGCATCTTGAGACAACTGTAGGTAAAATTTTATAAGGATATTCTGAAATTAAAATTATAACTACCTTTCCTTTTGGCTCCTCAAGTTGTTTTAAAAGAGCACTTTGAGCATCAAAACTTAATTTGTGAGCCTCATCAATAATTACTACTTTCCATAGATCATCTTGAGCAGACAATGCTAATTTCTTTTTCACCTCTCTTATTTCCTCTATAGGAATAATTGATTTTGAAACCTTTGGCTCAAGAAAAACGAGATTAGGCCAAATCTTTTTTTCAATTTGATAACATATTTTACATTGATTACAAGGCTGCCAATCACGCCTATTTAAACAATTTAAATATTTTGCAAACTCAATGGCTACTTTCTTCTTCCCAATATGTGAGGGTCCAAAAAAGAGATATGCGTGGGAGAGTCGATTCTCCTTTACACTCCTAGTTAAAAAATTCCATTGTTTTTGATGTCCGATAATCATTTAGTTCTTGTCATAATACTTTTTTTATAAACATCTAAATTTTCTAGAACAACCCCTGTTCCTTTTGCAACACAAAAAAGTGGCTCATCAGCAATAAAACAAGGAACGCCTGTTTTTTTGGCAATAAGTTGGTTAATATTTCTAAGGAGTGCGCCTCCACCTGAAGCTACCATTCCTTTATCCATGACATCAGCAGCAAGTTCTGGAGGGGTAGAGCGCAAAACTACCTTAACAGCCTGAACTATTTCCTCTAATACTCCTGAAATTGCTTCACATACTTCATTGGAGGTAACCTTGATCACCTTTGGCAAACCAGAGAGCAAGTCTCTTCCTTTTACCTCCATCTCTTTTTCTTTCTTTTCAAAAATAGCAGTGCCAATTTTAATTTTAATATCTTCTGAAGTTTGCTCCCCTATCGCTAGATTATGCCTTCTTTTAATATAATCTGAAATAGCAAGATTCATTTTATCTCCTGCTACTCTCACTGAGTTTACTGTAACAATACCACCCAGAGAAATTACAGCTACCTCTGTTGTTCCTCCTCCAATATCAATAATTAAATGACCCGAACAACTGTTTATTGGAATCCCGGCACCAATTGCTGCTAAAATCGGCTCTTTTGCAACATAGGCAGCCTTTGCACCTGCTTCCATCGCAGCCTCAATAACGGCTCTTTTTTCAGTTGAGGTAATTCCTGCAGGAACCGAAATTATCAATTCTGGTTTAAAAATCTGATACCAAGGTTTTGTCTTATTAATGAAATATCTTAGCATTGCTAAGGTAACTTTATAATCTGCAATTACCCCATCTTTTAATGGACGATAAACCTTAATTGTCTCAGGAGTTCTGCCAGTCATTTCTTTTGCCTCCTTTCCAACTGCTAAAATCTTATTCTCATCAACAGAAATAGCAACAACTGAAGGCTCATTTAAAACTATTCCCTTTTTAGGAACCCAGACAAGAGAGTTACATGTTCCAAGATCTATGCCTATTTTTTGTACCAACATACAAATGGATTAAATTCAAAGAGTAAGAATAATTAAGATGCGACCCTTTTTATATCTGCCCCAATTTTTTGAAGTCTTTCTTCTATTTTTTCATAGCCTCTATCTATTTGATAGACATTATTAATAACGGTAGTCCCTCTTGCCACCAAAGCCCCTGCAATCAAAGATGCGCCTCCTCTTATATCAGGTGAATCTACTTCAATCCCAAAAAGTGGGGTTTGCCCATTTACAATAGCCCTATGTGGATCAGCAAAAATAATCCGCGCTCCCATTTTATTTAGTTCTTCTAAATATTTCAAGCGCCCCTCATATAAAGGATCATGTAAAAGAGTCAGCCCGGGAGTTTGGGTTGCCAATGCTCCAAATAAAGGTAGAAGATCTGTAGGAATACCGGGATAAGGTAAGGCCTGAACTTTATCAATCTTAAGATAATTCCAGGGTTTTATAAAAAGGGTATTTTGATCAATTATCTCAAATGGTAAACCACAATCTTTTAATTTCTTCAGTGGAAGTTCTAAAAATTTCATTTCAACATTTCTTACAACAACCTCGCCTTTTGTTGCTGCGGTCATTAAAATGAAAGTTCCTGCTTCAATTGGATCATACATCAATTTATGCTCAAATCCATGAAGTTCTTTTTTCCCTTTTATTTTGTAAGTATGGGTATCTAAACAATCTATCTCAACTCCCATTTTTCTCAACACTTTTATCAACTCTTGTACCGGATAATCACCGTCGGCACATTTTAAAAGCGCTTGGCTTTCGCAGGTTGAAAGATATAAAAGGATATTTTCTGTTGTTGTAACGCTAAATTCATTCAAAATCACTAAGTTGGAGGCACTTTTTTCTGGTTTTGAAAACACAAAACTGTTTTCTTTGGCAACGATCTCCACACCGAGTTGAGAAAAAGCATCTAAATGTGTGGTGATTGGTCTAGCACCGATCAAACACCCTCCTGGCTGCGGAATCTCTACTTCTTTAAAATTGGCAAGCAAAGCACCGATGAGTAAAATAGAGCCTCTCAATTTTGAAACTAACTTTTTGTCTAAATTTTTTGGCTGGATATCTTGTGCTTTAATTCTAATTTTTCTCTCATCCAACCAATCAATTTCTGCCCCCAAGCTTTTTATAATTTCTATAAAGGTCAAAACATCTTTGATTAAGGGAAGATTGTCAATTGTGCAGCTCTCTCTTGTTAAAAGCGAAGCTGCCAAGACCGGAAAGGCGGCGTTTTTAGCGCCTCCAGCAGCAATTTCTCCTTTTAAGGGTTTGGCTCCTTGAATGATAAATTTCTCCGCCATATCTTTAACTTTCTTGATATTAAAACAATTTTTTATTTTTGGCAAATTTTCAGTTGAAATACTAAAGAACTTTAGTTAAAATTAATCCAATGCGTAAAACACAGAAAAAAATTCTATTTTTTGCTCTGGTTTTATTTTTTATTCTCTCCTCTTTATTCTTTGTTTTTTATTCCCAAGGATATAGATTTGATTTTAGAAACAAAAAGATAGTTCAAACAGGTGGGCTTTTTTTGAAAATCACCCCTCCGGGAGCCGAAGTTTATCTCAATGGAAAATATCTCAAAAAGACAAATTTTTTGTTTAATTCTCTGTTTTTAAACAATTTAATTCCCCAGAAATATACAATTCAAATTAAAAAAGATGGATATCATTCTTGGAAAAAGACACTCCCAATTGAGGAACTAAAGGTAACCGAGGCAAAGTATATAATTCTTTTCCCTAAAAAAATTGACTTTCAAGATATAGAGGGAAATATTCAGCAAATTTTTCCCTCTCCCTCAAATGAACATTTTATCTTAAAGAAGGAAACAAAAAATGGTTGGCAATTAGTTTTACTCTCTTCTTCTCTCAAAAAAGAAGTTTTATTGAAAGAGAAAGATATTTCTTCTTTTTTTCAAACCAAAAAAACAAAATTAAAAAAGGTTTTTCCAAAAGAAGTTAGAAATATTGTCTGGTCAAACGATGAAAGAAAAATCCTTCTTCAATTAGGTGATGGAAAACAAACAAGATATTTTCTAGTTAATTTGGAAAATAAAAAGATACAAGAAATTAACCTCAATGATATTAAAATTCATGAAATAAAATTTAACCCAAAAGACTCTAATAAATTATATGCATTGGGCACTAAAATCAATCAAACAAAGAAAGAGTCTTGGCAAATGTTTCTCATTGAAGAACCAACCTTGGTCCCAACCCAAATTGAACTCAATCCTGACATTATCCCTATCGCCTTTGATTTCATAAATGGTGATGTTGTTTGGCTAAGCAAAAACGGTTTTCTATTTAGAGGAAAATTTAAAAATCATAAAACTCTTTTTGTTTCAGAAATTTTTAATCTTAGACCAAAAAAGATACGAGAAAATATAAACTATAGATTAAAGGTTCTTAAAGGAAATATTTTTCTATTTGAAGGAGAAAAATTATTTTGGCTTGATCAAACAAGACACTTATTTGTATCTGTCTCTGAAGTTGCAGAAGATATAAAACTTTCTCCCGATAATAAAAAAATTGCCATATCTACAGGAAATCAAATTTGGTTATTTTACCTTCAAAAGGACTACCAACAACCCCAGAGACTTGCTTTAGAAAAGTTTCTTCTAACTGTAAGCGAAACCAAAATAAAAAATATTGCCTGGTTGAACCCTTATTACCTGATTATTGCTTATGAAAATGGAATTAAAATTACAGAAATCGATAACCGCTCTCATTTAAATGAAGTTATTATTTCCGAGTTTAAAAACCCTCAGATTTTCTGGATCCAAAATAAAAAAAGACTTTTTGCCTTCTCTGAGCAAAAAGTCTTTTTTTCAGACGATATATTAAAATAATTACTTACCCTGGCATTTTCTTAAGAACCGATTCAAATCTCTCTCAAAAATTCTATAAGTTCTCTGATTCAATTTTATTGCTTTGATTTTTCCTTCTCTTATATAACGCCAAATAGTCGATCTTCTAAGACGCAAACGCTCTGCTACCTCCTGAGGAGTTAATAAAGAAGTCGCTTTAAGTTTTTGCTTAGGATTTTTAAAGTTGAAAAGGGGTATGCTTTTTTCTTGTTTCTTTTTTGCCATTATCTAATTATAATCACTTTCTTATAAAAAATAAAGCCCCCGGTTTTAGCCGAGGGCGTAGCGCTCAAAAGCCCACAGAACCATTCTTTGCATCCGCGGGCCCAAAAGTGGGGGAAGTTTTTCTTTGGCAAAGAAACCAATCTCTTCGATTTCTTCCTGAGGAACAAGAATATCTTCAGCTCCCTCCTCAAGCCACAAAACATATACAAAAGACACATCTTGAAGTTTGCAGCTTACAAAAAACTGAGGATCAGACAATCTTAAGACAGCTTTAGGCAAAAGATTAATTTCTTCTTGGAGCTCTCTGAAAAGAGTAAAAACAAATAACTCATCTTCTATTGGCGCCTTCTTTATATCAGCCTCGTTCACTCCCCCACCAGGCAAAGACCATTTTGTTTGGCCTTTGGATCTTACAAGAAGAATTCTTCCTTCTTCATCAAAAACTGATCCGAAAACTCCCAAAGTCCATCTGTTCTTCTCTAAAAGCGTCCCTATTTTCCATCTTAAGGAACTCACTTATCTCACCTCCTTTTCGATAGGATTTTATATTATAAAACAATCTTCGTTTTTTGTAAAGACAATCATTTTATCTTATTTTACAGAAACAAAAGGATTATCTTTGATATAAAACCTCCAATGTTTGTGCTTCCATTTACCAGCATAATCTATACCTATTCTTTTTGCTGCAACAATTTTTGATGAGGGTATCTTTTTGCCTTCCTCAAGCCAAATTCTTTTGCTTTCAACCAAATCTTCTCCATAAAAAGACTTGTCAAGTTTTAACCACCTACACAATTTCCCCGGTCCATTTGGAAAATTCATGATCTTTTTTGAATTTTGGTCATTTGAATTTAGAATTTGTTTGGGATTTGGTGCTTGATGCTTGGAATTTCCAAAATCTTTTGATTTTATTATCGGCTCTATTGCTCTTATCAAAACACATTCTGGAGTACAATTTTTTGAGGTTGTAATATTCAGCTGCCAATACATTCCATAACAAAGATAGATATAAATATGACCCCCTTCCAAAAACTCTGCTAAATTTCTTTTGGTTATTTTCCATCGATAAGAATGTGATGCCTTATCTTTTGGCCCAATATATGCTTCGGTTTCAACAATCTTTCCAACCAAAAACCTCT
>CAZHBV010000016.1:0-10029 GCA_964530855.1 uncultured Candidatus Saccharibacteria bacterium
TAGGGGTATATGAAAACGAAGAACTTTTAGCAACCTGTTTAGTTGTAAAAGTGAAAGCAAGAAGAGGAACTTTTTTGATGGTGGAGCATGGACCAAACATAAAGTCAAAAGTCAAAAGTCAAAAGTCAAAAGTCTTAGATTTTTTGTTAAAAGAATTAAAAGAAATCGGAGAAAAAGAGAGAGTGAGTTTTATAAGGATTTGTCCGATTTGGGAGAGAAGTGAAGAAAATGAAAAAGTTTTTGAAGAGTTAGGATTCAGAAATGCCCCAATTCATATTCACCCAGAGGTTAGTTGGATTTTAGATTTAGATAAAACAGAAGAGGAACTTTTGTATGGAATGAGAAAAACAACAAGATATCTTATCCGGCAGGCTCAAAAAAATTCAGAGATTCAGATTAAAAAAAGTCAGTCACTAGAGGATTTAGAAGAGTTCTATAAAATTTATCAAGAAACAGCCTCTTACCACCATTTTGTGCCTTTTTCTTTTGATTATCTAAAAAAGGAATTGGAGACATTTAAAAAAGATGATCAAATCTTAATATTTTTGGCAAAATACAAAGGAGAAGTTGTTTCAGGCGCGGTAATTGTTTATTGGCAGAATGGAGGATTTTATCACCATGGAGCCTCTTTGAGAAAATATTCAAAAGTTCCTGCGAGTTATTTAATTCAATGGGAGGCAATAAAAGAAGCAAAAAAAAGAGAGTGTGATTTTTATAGTTTCTGGGGCATTGCTCCAGAAGATAGACCTAATCATCCATGGAAAGGTTTAACTCTGTTTAAAAAAGGATTTGGTGGCAAAAAAGAGGAATATGTTAAGACAAAAGATTATGTTCTATCATGGAGATATAAAATAAATTGGATTGTTGAGACATTGCGTAAAATCAAACGGGGTTATTGCTAAATATGGCCAAGTATTATAGGAAATACAAAAAAATTCGAAAAAAAAGATCTCTCTTAAAGGCAATTTTGCAAAGCCGGTTTTTTTTATTTACTTTGTTGTCTTTTTTTCTAACCTTTGGGCTTTTCTATTTATTTGTTCTCTCACCAGTTTTTTCTATTCGGGAAATTAAAATAAAGGGTAATTTGCGCTTTGTTTTAAAAGAAGAAGTAGAAGAATATATTCACGCGGCTATAGAAAACAATTTTCTAAAATCAAAAAGCCTTTTTTGTTTTTCAAAAAAAGTACTCTCACGTTCGCTTCTTAAGAATTTCCCATCAATTTATGAGATTAAGATAAAAAGAGTTTTGCCACATATTTTATTAGTTCAAATTCAAGAAAGAAACCCAGTGGCACTTTTTTGCAAAGAAAAAAGATGTTTTTTAATGGACAAAGAAGGTATTATTTTTTATCCTGCTACATCAAAGAATTTAGTTATTTTTAAAAAAGAGAAAGCAGAAATTCGGATAGGGAAAAGAATGATTGATAAAGAAATGCTTTATAGGATATTAACTATACTTAATATTTTAAAAGAAGAATTGGCAATAGAAACTCAGGAAGTTTTCTTAGATCCCTTTAAGATAAAAATAAAACCAAAAGAGGGACCCACATTAATTTTATCCCCGCAAAAAAGCCTAAAAGGTCAGGTTGAAGATTTAGAAGTGCTTGTAGAAAAACAAATAGGTAAAGAAAATTTAGGAGAGATTGAATATATAGACCTTCGCTTTGATAAAATCTTTTATAAAACCAAACAAAAAGAAGATTAACTTGTTATTTTTCTGGAATATAGTAAATAAATATTGAATTTCCCGCCCGAGCCACAGGCTGATATTCGTCAAGCCATCTATAATATTCTGCTGGCTGATCAAACCCTCTTATAGGTTTACCTCTACCTCCCTGCAATAATGTTGCAGAAACAGCAAGCCATCCCTTTGGTTTTTCTTTTTTTGGATCAAATCTTTGCCATCTTTGACCCAGCCTGTATTGTACATCATCGCCACCAAAGTAATCTACATATATTTTCTGAATGTTTCTTTCTTCAACAAATTTTTGAAGTCTTTTTAAATCCTGGCCCCAGTCGTAATTTGAATCAACAACATATTTATATCCGTTTTTGGGTCCTCCAAAGGCTTCATTGAAATAGGACAGATAATGAGGGAAGCATAAAAGGGAACTTACAACATACCAAAGCACCAAAACACCAACCAACCCTAAAAATACTTTTTTCTTTTTCTCTTCTAATTTCTCATAGATTGATTTTACTCCACAGACAGTTAAAAGATACAAAAATGGAAAAATCGGCAAAAGGTGTCTTACCCCGATATTTAGATTTCCTACAATTGAGGTAAAGCAATAAATAACACAGAAAAGTAAGAAAGAGAAAAGTTCAAAGTTTGTCACTATGCATTTTCGTAGATTAATCCGTTTTAACCATTTAAGTTGGAAGAGATAAAATCCCGCCAAAAAGAGCATTAAAATAATTAATCCCAAAGGTACTTTCATTAGAAATACCAAAGGAAAATAATACTTTATTCCACCTCCGGAAACAGTCCCAAGAAAATAAACAGTATTACCATAACTTACTCTTTGAGTTGCCATTAAAAGCCCTAAAAGATAATGAGCAAGCGGCCTTGTGAAATCATTTTTTGTCATCCAAATACAAAGATTTTTTAAAGACTTCCAAGGGTTTGAAGCTAAAATTTCTTGAGTATCAGCAATTTGTTTTTCTTTTGGATAGCCAAATGTATGGAAATAATAAAATGGCCAGATAATTAATACTACCGCTACAATGCCCGCGCAGATTGCCTTAATGATATATTGGGCTAAATTCTTCCAATTAAAACCAGTCTTTAAAAGTGGCCACAAAATAACAAGAATGCCAAAGAAAGGAATCAAAAGAATTAAAGAAAATTTTACCAAAAGTGCTGCTGAAAGAACAATTCCAGCCATGATTACGTTCTTCCAGTTGGGATTTTTTAAAAAGTAAATCCAAAAATAGGTCGCTAAAATTGCTCCAAAGGCGGCTCCAATATCTGTGGTGACCAATCTTCCATGTGCCAAAATAGTAGGGGAGAAGGCAGAAAAAATTAACGCCAAAATTGCAAATTTTTCCCCAACAAGTTTTTTTGCCCAAAAATAGATAAACAAGCAAAAAAGCACCATCACAATTATCATTGGAATTCTGGCAAAAAACATTATCTGATCAGGGTCATTTTGAGATTTAAAAATAAATTGATTTCCAAACCACCATTGATTATTTACTCCTTCTGTCCATGAGGGATGATTTTCAGGAAAATTTAAATCTAAAAACATTAAAGGAAAGGCTGCTAAATCTTTGATTAGAGGGGGATGTTCTGGATTTAAACGATAATCGTTTTTATAAAGATAAGAAAAGCCAGCGGGAATGTGTGCTAATTCATCCATTGTTAGAGAAATTTGTTTTGCGGAGAAGAAGGCCAAAAAGAAAGCAGCCAACAATATTGAGGCAACCAAACAATAGAGATATATTTTTTTCATATTTGATAAATTTAATTATAAAATCTCAAAACTAATTATGGGGTAGTCTTTTTTTACTTTACCTTGGGGATATTTCCTCTTGAGTTTCTCTAAAATTTGATCATCCTCCTTCATCAAAAGAACTAAAGATTTTTTCTCTAATTTTATCTTATCAATATCTTCCGGCTTTAAATAAATAGCTTTTATTTCTCCATATTTTGAAATTTCCTCAAAAACTAATGTTTGAGCCGGCATCGGGGTTTCATTTAGCCAAGAGACAGGCACGCCATCCTCATTTACAATTACATATTTTTTTACATCTTTTTCAAAAGAGGCAAGATGTTTTCCCATTTTGACAAAATTGTTTGTGAAAGCTCCTTTTACATTTTCGTTTTTAGCAAAAAGAATAAAATATCTGTTTGCTTGGTTTGTTAGGATAAAAAGAAAAAAGACAACAATAAATGTCTTCAAAAACAAAGGGGCGAATTTGTATTTTGAGACAATCTTTTTTATTATTTCATACAGTTTAGGGGCTGAAAATCCAGCAAAAAGATACACAAAAGGGATAGTGCCGATTGTGCGGAGAGAGTGGGGGATACCTTCATAAGTTAAAATGCCTGGCAGGAGGAAAATAAAAAAACCAAAAAGAGGGATAAAATAAAAGAAAGCCTTTTTAGGTTTTTTTTCTTCAAGAAGGAGATAACACTTATCCAAAAAGATAAAAATGCCTACAAGAAAAAGAATGCCTATTGGCCAAAATAATTGAGGAGAACCAGAAATGTTATGTCGCCAATTTCTATCACCAGCAAAATTAAACATTAAAAGATGCTTAAATAAACTCTCAAAAAAGGCATTTATAAAATCTTTTTGAGCAAAAATTGAAATAGGGCCAACCCTTCCAAAAAAATCTTGCGGATGATAGAGGAAGTAAATTCCCAAAGGAAGAGCAACTAAAAAAGCAGGGAGTAAGAATTTTAGACTCAAAATTATAAATTGTTTTGAATTTTTTCTTCCTTTAAGTATCCAAAGATATATCCAAATGGCCAGCAGAAAAAATACCGCTAGTCTAAAAGAAGAATATGTGTAAAACCCAAGACTAAAAAATATTCCTGATAGAATTATTGGCCACCCTTTTTGTTTGCGCCACCCCAATAATAAAAAATAAAGCCAAAAAACCAGAATAAATGGCAAAAGAATACCTCTGAATCCTATTCTTGAAAAATTTGTATGCCAAAAAGATGTTGCTAGAAAGAAAGAGGCTAACAAAGAAATAACCCCATTTTTTTCTTTATCAACAAAATAGAATATTTCTTTTGAGAATAAATATAATCCCAAAACTGTGAGAACCCCAAAAAAAGCAGAAACAAATCTTAGTGAAAAGATGCTTTTGCCAAAAATTTTAAAAGAAAGAAATACCAAATTAATAAATAACCCCTCCCTTCCATTATTTTCAGGATAAAAAATCTTGCCCGGAAACAAATAGGCCTCATTTGCATTAATTGCTTCGTCCGGATAGAGTCCCGGGGGAATGGATTTAAGTTGCCAGAAACGAAAGAAAGATGCAATCAAAAGAATTAAAAACAAAAGACAAATTTCGGTTTTTTTGGCCATTATTCCATTTTAATCAAAAAAGGAGGGAAAATAAACCACAAACAAAAAGCCCACAAAAAAGAAAATCTCTTTTGTGGGCTAAGGAACAAAAACCTCAAGCATCCTTTTAAGTATATCTATTTCAAAATAACAAGCAGGAATTAACGTTTCTCCGTCTACTTGAGCATTTATTGGAGTAGCAGACTTAACGATCATTTTTGTAAATCGGAAGATTCTAAATGTAGGATCAAGAATGTGAGTACCTTTCCAAACAGAATATGCCTTTTTAAATATAGACCATTTGCTTAGCGGGAGGACAAGAGATGCGTCAAGCCATCCATCATCGATTTTTGCTTGAGGGTTTATCTTGAAGCCGCCTCCGTAACGAAAACTATTTGTAATTGAGAGCATAAAAACTTCTTCGGTAAGACTTGAGGTATCACTCTCAATTTCTAACTTTATTGGTTCAAATCTCACCCAAGGCAAAAAGAAGTAAAGAAGAGCAACTATATAGCACCATTTTGCATCCAAAAACAACAGGTATCTTTTTAATCGCTTCATCCTCGGCCGAATCTTGAGATCTTGCAGTCGATTAATAAAAGCATCAAATCCAAAACTAACTGTATTCGCAAATAATCGACCATTTATTCTGCCAAGATCTACCCGTTTTGTTTCGCCTCGATGAATGACTTCAAAAGCCTCTTTATATCTTTTAGGTATACCTAAGGCTGAAGCAAAATCTACACCACTACCAAGAGGTATTAAGCCAACTTTTGTATTCTCAAGAGGTACATATTGGAGACCATAATGAAGCGTCCCATCGCCTCCACAAAAAATTACCGCCTCAAAATTTGCATCTTTTAAAGTCTCTTTTCTATCTTTTCCGACAATAAATACCTTCCCTTTTCCAAGAACAGAATATGCTGTTTTTATAAGAGCGTTCTGTTTTCTTTTTGAAACTCCCAACTGCGCCTCAGGATTAATTACCAAAAGGTATCTCATCCATATCACCTCCTATAAAGAGCTTTATGATATTCTACAATAAAAAATGCCAAATAACAAGATTAGCAGTCAAAGGTCTTGACTGCTAATTTATGATTATTATAATAAAAAATGATGATTGATATAACTCCTCGACAGAAAAAGATTTTATTTAAAACAATTGAGGAATATATTAAGACCGCTCAACCGGTAAGTTCTTTAAAGTTAAATGAACAATATAATTTTAATATCAGCCCAGCCACCATCAGAAATGAAATGATGGAATTGGCAAGGAAAGGTTTGCTTTTTCGTCCTTATAGTTCCTCAGGAAGAATACCTACAGATAGAGGTTATCTTTTATTCGTAGAAGAATTTATTAAGAATGTAAAACCTCATAAAAATTTACTTGGAGAGTTAAAAGAGATTAAAAGAAACTTGAACGATTTATTAAATTTTTCGCAACATTTAACCAGAGTGTTGAATGAGTTTTCCTCGAGTTTAGTGTTAAACTATCTTTTTGAAAAAGATCTTTTATGGGAGGAAGGATGGACAAATACCTTACTTGAGCCAGAATTTTCAGACAGAAATTGTGTAAAAAAATTTGCAAAACTGGTTAAGGAAACAGAACGTAAAATCAAAGACGTCTTTTACAATGAGCCTTTCGGAAGCATGAAAGTATTTGTAGGAAGAGATAATCCAATTGCCAGGTGCGATGAGTTTAGTATAATTATCTCACGGGTTAAAATTCCAAGAACTCAAAAAGGTGCCTGCATTGTGTTTTTGGGGCCAAAAAGAATGCCTTATAAGAAAAATTTACAAGCCATTTATACGTTATTTGAATTTGTTGAGAAAATATGAAAAAAGATTTAGAAAAAGAAATAGAAAAACTTAAAAAAGAGATTGAAAAACTTAAGAAAGAAAAAGAAGAATATTTAGCGGGGTGGAAAAGGGAAAGAGCCAATCATTTAAATTATATAAAAGAAGAAAAAGAGAGGATGAAAGAATTTTTAGAATTGGCAAATGAGGGTTTAGTTTTAAAACTTCTTCCTGTTTTAGATAGTTTTAAAAGGGCAGAAGATTCTATTTCTCAAGATTTAAAAGGAAATCAAATCATTCAAGGTTTTTTGC
Organism: uncultured Candidatus Saccharibacteria bacterium; assembly: GCA_964530855.1. Lineage (GTDB taxonomy): Bacteria > Patescibacteriota > Minisyncoccia > Minisyncoccales > PEYH01 > JAGGTU01. The sequence goes on from CAZHBV010000016.1 coordinate 7,134, forward strand.
AAATCAAGAATCAGTTGAAAGAGATTTTGGAAAAAGAGGGATTAGAAGAAATCCAAACAGAGATAGGAGAGAAGTTTAATCCAGAAATTCATGAAGCGGTAGGGACGATTGAAGAAAAAGATTTGCCTGAAGACGTTATTGCTCAAGTTTTGGAAAAGGGGTATAAGTTTAAAGGGAGGGTAATTCGTCCGGTGAAGGTAAAAATTTCTTTAAAAAAGGTCGAAAAATAAAAATTAAAAATTATCCTGATGGGGCTATGGCTTTAATACGTTACAATCCATATAGAGATATAGAAAGATTTTTTGATGAATGGGCAGCAAAATTTGATGAACTTGCCTTTCCAGAAATTTCCTTAATAGAGGAACCTAAGATGGATATTTATGAGAAAAACGGAAAACTGGTGGCAGAGATTGCTATGCCGGGCGTTGACCCAAAGTCTATTGATGTCTCAGTTGAAGATAATGTGTTAAGGGTGGAGGCAAAAAAAGAAGAAAAGGTTGAAGAAAAGAAGAAGAATTATTATCGAAAAGAAATTAAAGCTGGATATTTGAAAAGAATGGTTGCTTTACCTGTTGAAGTTGTTGACAAGAAGGCTAAAGCTACATATCAAAATGGTGTTTTGAAGATAGAGATTCCAAAGAAAGAAGAGAAAAAGAAAAAAACAAAAAAGGTGCCCGTAAAAGTAGTAAAATAATTGGAGGCTTTAGCCCCCCACTATCACTTTCTTGATAGCGGGGGGAAGAAAGCCTCCAATAAGGGGTGAAAATAATTAATAATTGATAATTAAAAATTAAAAAATAAAAATTTATTTTGGGCTTATGGCAAAAATAATTGGAATAGATTTAGGAACAACTAATTCGGCTATGGCTATTGTAAAAGATGGCCAGCCTCAAATTATTGAAAATAGAGAAGGCGCAAGAGTTACTCCTTCTGTTGTTGCTCTGACAAAAAATGGAGAAAGGTTAGTTGGGGTTTTGGCAAAAAGACAGCAGATCACTAATCCAAAGAATACAATTTTTTCTGTAAAAAGACTTATTGGAAGGAGATTTGAAGATCCCGAAGTCCAAAGGGATCTTAAGATTTTGCCATATGAGATTAGAAAAGCATCTGATGGAGGTGTTGAGGTGAAAATGGGAGATAAATGGTATCGACCTTTTGAAATTTCAGCCATGGTTTTGCAGAAACTAAAGCAGGATGCAGAAGAAAAACTAGGAGAAAAAATTGATCAAGCCATTATTACTTGCCCTGCATATTTTGACGACTCTCAAAGAAAGGCTACAAAACTTGCAGGAGAAATTGCAGGATTTGAGGTAAAAAGAATTATTAATGAACCAACAGCCGCAGCATTAGCCTATGGACTTACCAAAAAAGAAAATCAAAAAATTGTGGTGTATGATTTTGGGGGAGGTACTTTTGATATTTCAATTATTGAAACTGGAGATGATACAGTTGAGGTAAAAGCAACAGGAGGCGACACTCACCTTGGAGGGGATGATTTTGACCAAAAAATTATTGATTGGTTGGTAGAGCAATTTCAAAAAGATCACGGAATTGATTTGAGAAAAGACCCATTGGCTTTGCAGAGACTCAAGGAAGCAGCAGAAAAAGCCAAAATTGAACTCTCAACTACTTATGAAACAGAAATTAATCTTCCCTTTATAACATCTGATGCCTCAGGCCCTAAACATCTTTATTATAAGCTTACACGCGCCCAATTCGAGGAGATGGTAAAGGAATATGTAGATAGGTCTATTGAGTTAGTAAATCAAGTTTTAAAAGAGGCAAAGATGGATCCAAAGAATATAGATGAAATAATTCTTGTTGGAGGGCAAACAAGGATGCCTTTAATCCAGCAAAGAATCAAAGAAGTTTTTGGAAAGGAACCAAGGAAGGATATTAATCCAGATGAAGTAGTTGCAATTGGGGCAGCAATTCAAGGAGGAATTTTACAAGGCGAGGTGAAAGATGTCTTACTCTTAGATGTTACTCCTTTATCTTTAGGTATCGAGACTTTAGGAGGTGTGAATACAATTTTAATTCCAAAGAATACAACTATTCCAACTTCAAAAACCCAAATTTTTTCTACTGCTTCTGATAACCAAACTTCGGTTGAAATCCATGTACTTCAAGGAGAGAGACCAATGGCCAAAGACAATAAGTCTTTGGGAAGGTTTATCTTAGACGGTATTCCTCCTGCTCCACGAGGTGTTCCTCAGATTGAGGTAACTTTCGACATAGATGCCAATGGTATTTTAACTGTAACTGCAAAGGATAAAGCAACAGGAAAGAGTCAATCTATAAGAATTGAGGGATCTTTGGGAGTTTCAAAAGAAGAGGTTGAGAGAATGAAAAGAGAGGCTCAAATGCACGCAGAGGAAGATAGAAAGAAAAGAGAACTGGCGGAGGCAAAGAATAATGCCGATGCAATAATTTATACTGCTCAAAAGACTTTAAAAGAATTTCAAAATAAAATAAAAGAGGAGGATAAGAAAAAAATAGAGGAGAAGATCGAGAGTTTGAAGAAATTGAAAGAGAGTGATAATATAGAGGATATAAAGAGAGGAATTCAAGAGTTGTCAGAATCAATGCAGAAAATTGGGGCAGAGTTATATAAATCTCAAGGAGGTTCTGGTTCTCAAAGTGATTCGCAAAAAGATGAAGGTGAAGCAAAAGAGGGAGAATATAAAGAAAAATAATCGCTCGGAAAGCAATTTTTAAAAAGCTGCTCGGCAACAAAGTTTCAAAGTACCGGCTGTCCAAATCCCAGCGAGATTTGGCAGCCTGAGGCTCTGGGCGGCTGACTCCTCGCTTCGCTCGGAGACCGTGCTTAGCCGCCTCCGGGAGCTACTTTGAAACTTGTTGCCTCGCTTTTACAGGAATATCGCTATTCTCAATT
>CAZHBV010000017.1:0-9755 GCA_964530855.1 uncultured Candidatus Saccharibacteria bacterium
TTATAGAAAAGGGAATAGTTAAATTTATCTGTGCCGATGGTACAAAAGGCTATCCGAAAGAAGCCCCTTATGATAAAATTTTGTGTTCTGCTTCTGCAAAAACTCTGCCTGAGGCTTGGAAAAGACAACTCAAAATAGGAGGCAAAATAGTAACACCCATTGGAACATCAATTTGGATATTTGAGAAAGTAAAAGAAGACGAATTTTTATCACAAGAATTTCCCGGGTTTGTTTTTGTGCCTTTGATAGAAAAATAAAAAGCTAAAAGATGAAAAAAACTGAGATAATAGCAATTTTAATCATCTTCATTTTTATTTTTGGAGCAATTTCACTTTTTTATCTTTCTTTACCGGTTGCAAGAGAGCAAACTGAGAAAGTATTTGAGATTAAAAAAGGGGAGAGTATTTTTGAAATTGCCAAACATTTGGAGGAAGAAGGTTTTATTAAAAATAGATACCTATTTGTAGGCCTTGCTGTTTTAAGAGGAAAGGAAAGGCAACTTAAAGCTGCCAAATATATTCTCTCCCCTTCAATGACCCCGCAAGAAATCTTAGACATTTTAAGTAAAGGAAAAGCCCCCGTTGTTAAAATTACTATACCTGAAGGTTGGAGTTTAAAAGAGATAGCCCAATATTTAGAAGACAAAAATCTCTGTCAAAAAGAAGAGTTTTTTGAGATTGTGGGTTGGCCAGGAGTGGATTATTCGAAAGAGAAAAATCTTTCCCAAGCCCAAGATTTTTCTAACGAATTTCCATTTTTAAAAGACAAACCAAAAAATGTTAGTCTAGAGGGCTATCTTTTTCCTGATACTTATTTTGTGAAAAGAACCGCAACTTGCCAAGAAATTGTAAAGATGTTTTTAGAAAATTTCTCAAAAAAACTTACCCCGGATTTGCAAGAAGAAATAAAAAAACAGAAAAAAACAATCTTTGAAATTGTCACCATGGCTTCGCTTTTAGAAAAAGAGGTGAAAACAAAAGAAGACAAAGAAATTGTTGCTGGAATTTTATGGAAGAGGCAAAAAGCAGGAATTCCACTTCAAGTAGATGCCACAATTAGTTATATTACAGGAAGAAAAACCACAAAAATTACTTTTGAAGAATTGCAAATTGATTCACCTTATAATACCTATAAATATTTAGGGTTGCCTTTGGGACCAATTTCAAATCCCGGGATAGAGAGTATTTTGGCAGCAATTTACCCAAAACAATCAAATTATTGGTATTATCTTTCAACTCCAGAGGGAGAGACTATTTTTAGCAAAACCCTTTTTCAACACAACAAAAACAAGGCAAAGTATTTGCACTAATTGTTGGAGAAAAAAATTTTTGTTACAATAACATAATGTTAATTAACTATTTCCATGACTTATCTTAAAGAAAGAAAATTCCTCTTTTTCGTTTTTGCTTTGATTTTTCTTCTTTTTTTAGGGGGGATTGTTTTTTACTTTTTCTGCCTTAAACCTTCACCAAAAGTTGAGTATCAAGAAACTTTTCGGCTTGTGCCGGAGAAGGTATCTCAGTCTGCCCCAATAAGAATCTCTCTTCCACCCGGCATAGATAAAGATTTTACAAAAAGAAATTTGAAATTCTACCCGGAAATCAAAGGAAAATGGGTTGAAGATAGGAGGTTCTTCTCCTTTTTTAACAAATTTTTTTCAGCTTTTGCCACCTCCCAAGTTAACCATCTTCTTTTTCAACCTGATCAGCCTCTTAAGTTAAATCGATATTATCGGGCAGAGTTAACTCTTCAAGATGGGGGAACAATAAAGGCAGATTTTTTAGTGGTAGAGAATCCAAAAATAATAGCAGTGTTCCCAAAGGAGAAATCAGAAGCCCCGGAAGATACAGAAATTACCATTGTTTTTAATCGCCCAATGGTACCTTTAACAATATTGGGCGAATTGGAGGCAAAAAGTATCCCAATTGAAATTTATCCAAAGACAGAAGGAAAGTTTAAATGGATTACTACAAGAAACCTTCAATTTATTCCTAAAGATAGGTTGAGAAGATCCTCCAATTATACCGTCAAAATTAAGCCCGGACTTGTCTCGGTGGAAGGGTTAAAGGTGGAAGGAAAAGAGTTTCATTTCGTTACAAGAAAATTAAGATATTTAGATATTACCTCTGGCGAGCTTAAATTTAACCAACCCATTGTAATCTATTTCAACCAGCCGGTAGATTTAGAAAGAACAAAACAGGCAATTACTTTAATTGATAATTCAACCGGGGCCAAAATTCCCTTTATTGCGGAATATGGAGGCGCAGAGGAAGAGAGAACGTCAGAGCAATCTCTGGGGCTTTTTAATTTCCGTTCTCTTTTTGGTGACATTTCTCAGACATTTGGTTTCTTTGATTGGTTTGGGAAGAAAGAGAAGAAAGGAAGAGAAAAATCTATCATCAAAATTTATAATAGGCAAGATAAATTTGGCAGAAAAAAACTTTGGGATTTTGGAAAGAGTTATACTTTAAAAATTGAAAGAGCTTTTCCCTTGGAAGGAGATATTATTTTAAACGAAAAAAGAAAAGTAACATTTCATGTTTTACCAATAATTAAGGCGATGAGGGCTGAGTCAGATCGGACCTCATCAGCAGATCTTGATTTATTTGACCCACAAGGGAGATTGAAGGTGGAGTTTTATGAAGAAATTGACCTATCAAAAAGCAAGATTACAGCCTATGGCTTAAAAAAGATAGAGTATGGAAAAAAATGTAAAGAAGGAGAAATTTCCTCTTTTGCTACTTGCGAGAAAGTTCCGGATAAATCTACAATTTATCTTTATTTTGAACCCTCTAAATTAAGTCCCAATCAAACTATCCAGATTAAATTTGAGAAGTTGGCTAATTCGTCAGGACTGGTTATTCAAAAAAAACCCATTTTCCGATCCATAAAGGTTTATCCACCGCTTAAAATTCTAAGAACTTCTCCTTCAAATGGGGACTCTTTTGCTGATTTGAGAAGGCTTGTTATTTGTTCAACTACTCCTCTTAAAGCTCCTCCAAGAGAAGAGCAGGAGAATTATTTCTTCTCAAATTTAGATTATGAAATTGATTATTGGGGGAGTTCTTGGAGAGTGAAATATACTCCTCTAAAAGAGGTCTGTCGCGTAGGAGAATTTAAGACAACTATTCATTATGGTTTGATGCCCGAAAAAAATTACACTCTAAGATTGGTATTGGAAGATGTTTTTGGGCAGAAAGAGGAAATTTCTCTTAGTTTTAAAACCCAAAAGATGCCTCAGAAATATCTTAATTTTTATCACCTTCAAAGAATCTATGCTGTCACCACGCCTCAAAAAACGAAGCTAAGTTACGCTGTAGAGAATATGGAATATATAAATATAGATATCTGCAAACTTGGGGCAGATGATTTTCTTTACTGGCTTAAAAATTCTCCAAAAATTACTGATCCTCCAGAGAAGATAACAAATTGCAAAAAGCGTGTCAAAAAAACAATTCAACTTAAAAAGAAATATTGGGTGAAAAATTATTTTCAAGTAGATCTTCGAGATTATTTTGAAGATCCAATTGGTCATTATATTTTAACCTTTTATCATCCCGAATATATCTATTCCATATGGAAATGGGAAAAAGGAGAAAAAATACCACAGTTGGCTTATGAGAGAACTTATATTACGGTGACAAATCTAGGAGTGGCAGAAAAGAAGATTCTTCCGGAGGTGATCGGCAGACCTGATATAGCGCTATTAAGTGAAAAGGAAATGAAACAGTTAAAAAACCTTTATTGGGTTGCCAATTTATCTAATTTAGAACCTGTTGAAAATGCAAAAATCTCTCTTTTTGATGCAAATTTAACTCCTAGAGGAACTTATTATACCAATAAAGAAGGAATTGCTTTTACAAAAATAATACCAAAACTTGAAGGGGTTATCGTTCAAAAAGGACAAGATAGCACAATACTCTTTTCCTCCACCAGTCAGCTTAATTGGGGAAGTTATGTTTATATGTCAAAAAGAGTATACTTATATACCGATAAACCGATTTATCGTCCAGGGCAAAAGGTTTATATAAAAGGAATCTACAGAGTAGGATTTGATGGAAATTGGCAGATTATTTCAGGCCAAAAAGTAAATCTCAAAGTTTATAACTCAAAGAATGATGAAATATTAAATAAAGAGTTAGAAGTAAACGAATTTGGCACATTTAATACAGAATTTATATTAGAAGACAAAGCACCGTTAGGTAATTATAGGGTATGTGTGTATTACAATTGTACTTATTTTGATGTAGAAGAATATGTTCCCGCGCCTTTTGAAGTAAAAGTTTTGACAGATAAGGATGAGTATATTTCAAAAGATAAAATAAAGATTGACATCGAAGCTAATTATTATTTTGGCGTACCTCTGGAAGGAGGAGAGGTAACATACACAGTTACAAGTCAAAATTATTATTTTGACAAATATAAAGACGAATATCTACATTTTGGCAAAGAAATTAATTATTGGAGAGGGTACCCTTATGGCGACAAATTTCTTTTTAGAGGCAAACTATCGCTTTCAGAAAATGGCAAGACTTCATTTACTAAAGTGTTTGATATAGATAAATTATTTGCAAATGAAGATGAAAGAAGAAGCAAAATTATTGTGGTTGATGTAACAGTAAAGGATTCACAAGGAAGATCTGTCTCTGCTCAAAAATCTTTTATTCTACATAGAGGGGAATACTATATTGGTCTCAAACTTAATAAATATTTTCTTGAAAAAGGTCAGAAAACTCAGATGAAAGTCAAGACAGTTGATTTTCAAGGCAATCCGAAAAAAGTTAATAATCTAACCTTATCGATTTATAAGATAAATTGGGTTTGGGAAAAGCGAGAGGAGGCCGGAGGAGGATACGGTTATAAGTGGGAGAAAAAGAAGGAGTTAGTTTCCAAGTATAAGTTCTCTACAAATAGGGAAGGCAATTACTTAAAGGAGATACAATTTGATAAAGAAGGAGAATATGAAATTACAGTTCAGGGAAAGGATAAAAGAAATAATTTAATTCAATCGACTTACTCAATTTACGTCTGTGGCACAGGGAGCGTAGCTATTCCCCCGACTACTGATACTAGATTACAAATAGAGGCAAAGAAAAGAACATTAAATGTTGGCAAGACAGGAGAGGTAGTTATTAAATCTCCTTATAAAGAAGCAAAAGCTTTAATTGCCTTAGAGAGAGGAAAAATTTTTGACTATCAGATTATTGATATCAAGGGCAATCTTTTTAAATATCAATTTCAGGTAAAAGATGAATATATACCTAACATTTTTCTCTCGGTGCTTTTGCAATCAACAAAACCCGAGGTAAAATTTGGATCAGTTGAGTTTCAAATTGACACAAAGAAAAAAGAATTAAAGATTGAAGCAAAGACAAATAAACAATTTTATTTACCAGGTGAGGAGGTAACATTAGACATCCAGGTTAAAGATTTTCATAACAATCCTGTTGAAACAGAGCTATCTGTCGCTGTAGTAGATGTTAGTGTTTTAGCTTTAAAAGGCAATCCAAAGAAAAATCCGGTTGTATTTTTCTATGGGGGATTTCCATTGGGAGTAATTACCTCCTCAAATTTAAAAAATATTTTAATAGAGACAAAAATTCCAACAAAAGGAGGAGGAGCAAGAGTGCCCGAGGCAGAATTAGCCAAAAAAGTAAGAGGAGAGTTTAGAGAAACTGCCTATTTTAATGCTCGGGTGAAAACCGATCGATCCGGTAAAGCGCAAGTAAAGTTTACTTTACCAGATAATTTAACAACCTGGCAGACAGAGGTTCTGGGAGTTACCAAAGATACTAAATTAGGTGTAAATTATAGTAAGTTTATAACCAAAAAAGATTTAATGGTTGTGCCTTTGAAACCTCGGTTTGTAATTCCGGGAGATCAATTTTTAATTGGCGCTAAGATCTTTAACCAAACCAACAGAAGACAACAAATTGAGCTTGAGTTTGAGAGTTCAACCTTAATTCTGAAAGAAAAGACAAATAAAAAGAGCGTTTCAATTGATGCAGGCAAGACAGATACTCTATATTTCTTTGTTGAAGCACCCAAATTAATGGAAAAAGGTGAACATAAGTTTACTCTTTTAGCAAAAGGATCTGGCGTTGAAGATACAGTCATTCAATATATACAAATTACACCTGATGATACCTATGAAGCAGTTGCCACAGCAAACTACACTCAAGATAGCCTTTCAAGGGAATATGTTTTCTTGCCGGATAATGTCCTAAAGAGCAAAGGAGAGGTGAAGATAAGTGCTTCAGCTACTTTGGCTGTATTCCTTTCAGACGCACTAAATTACTTAATTAAATACCCTTATGGCTGTTCGGAGCAAATTGCCAGCAAGCTTAATGCATTGGCAATTGTAAAACAAGGTTTAAATTTACCGAACTTACAAGACAAGTTTCAATTAGAAAAAGTTCGATATTCAGGAAAAGAATATACGATTGAAGAAATTGTAGATATAGGTCTTACAAAACTTTATAATCAGCAGAGAGCAGATGGAGGTTTTGGATTCTGGGATTACGGGAGATCAAACTTCTATTTAACCCTCCATGTGATTGAGGCATTAGAGAATCTAAAATTGGCAGGGTTTAATGTAAATGAAGCCGTCATTGAGAAGGCAAAGGAATATGTAAAGAACCACTTTTCTACACAGATAGTCTTGTATAAAGATAAAAGCGCTATGATTTTGGCAGCTTATACATTGTTTAAAAACCAAAAGACAGTTGATGATCCGTTAATAAAAAACCTCATTCAAGAAATTGCCAGAGATGATACATACATATACGAATATGCCTCAAATGCTTCCTTGGCTCAGTTGGCTATTCTTCTCACAAAAGGATTTGGTCCGCAATTGCAAGAGAAAATCTATAACGTTCTTCAAAATAGAATTGACATTGATGCCAGAGGTGCATTTATTGAACCCAAAAAGGGACATATTTTTGTAGATTATTATGAGAATCCAATAAAAGACACCGCCCTTTATCTTAAGGCTTTGAGCGTTGCTAAAAAGAGAGATCCAATTATCGATAAGGTCATAAGATGGCTTCTTAACTCCAAATCGAAAGACGGTTCCTGGGGTTCAACTAACAATACTTTAACAGTTATTGAGGCTTTTGTTGAATATCTAAAATGGCAAAGAGAAACCGAGTCTAACTTCATTCTTGAATTATTTGTGAATCAAAAAAGTGAAGGTAAATACCATTTTGAGCCCTCAACTATTCTTGATCAATTCAAAAAAGAAATTCCTCTTGGCGAGTTTAAATTCGGAGAGATTAATGTTATTGAATTTAGAAAAGAAAATCTCAATCAACTACCAAACAATCTTTATTATGATATGATTCTCAGATATTACCTACCTGCCCAAAAGATTCCTCCAAGAGATGAAGGTTTTACCATTCAGAGAACTTTGCATAGATTGCAAGATAAAGAAAATAAAGAACCAGTCAATGAGGCGAGGGTAGGTGATATATTGCGCGTTCATTTACAAATCACCGTGCCTAAGACAAGAAGATATGTTCTTATTGAGGACTTCATTCCTGCTGGATTTGAGATTGTTAATTTAGATTTGGCAACTGAACAGAAATCTTTAAGATTGCAGGAAAAAGAAATAAAGGGAAGAGAGCTTGTTCCTGACTTTAAGGAATTGAGAGACGACAGAGCAGTGTTATTTAAAGAATATCTTACTCCCGGGGTTTATGAATTTGATTATTTTGTAAGAGCCCTCACAAAAGGAAAGTTCATTCATCTTCCAGCCAGAGTGTCTGAAATGTATTTTCCTGAGAATTTTGGACGAACACAAGGGGGATATTTTGAAATTAAATAGTTTTTTATTCTGCTACTATTATTTCTATTGTCTCTTGAGTGTTTTTAGTTTTTGCCATTATTTTATATACTCCAGTCTCTTTGGGGGTAAAGATTGCCTCTTTTGCATGAAGAAAGTGTTGATTATTAATAAACCAATCAACACTTTCTTTTGCCCTACAGATAATCTTGGTATTTTCTTCCAGAAGAAACCTATCGCCGCTATGAGGGGTGAGAATTAACGATGAATCTTGGGAGAGTAAAATATTTTTTATTTTCTCATAATCATCGCCTTTAAGACCATACTCCACATGCTCTCCTTCAGGAAATTCTTCTACAAGATCAAATAAAAAAGGAGTTTTTTTGTTATAATTGGAATTTAAAAGTAGTTCCATAACCTCATGCCAAATTCTTCCAGCTCCTAATTGTCCTGACAAACCCAAGGTGGGAGAGTTATCAGCATTTCCTACCCAGACTCCTACCAGGAAATCCGGAGTATAGCCAACAATCCAGCTATCTTTAAAATCTTTAGAGGTACCTGTTTTTACCGCATAGTTTTTTTGAAATAAATTTAATTCACTTTTTAAACCAAACTGTTCTACCCCCGTTTTTCTATCTGAGAGAATTTTGTTTATTAGTTGAACATATTGAGGTTTTGTGATTTGCTTGCCCAAAACGTCTTTTGAGTTCTTGAAAATCTGTATTTCTCTTAAGGAACCATTGTTGGCAAAGATAGTGAAATACTTGCATAAGTTATAAAGATTCATTTCTAAAGCCCCAAGGGCTATCCCAAGTTGATAATTATTTAAATCTTGCACAGGTTTAAAATTCAAATCTTTTGTTAAAAATTGATAGAAATTTTCCAGTCCAACATATTCTAAAACCTTTACGGCAGGTACATTTAAACTATTTGACAAAGCATAATGAAGAGTAACAACACCTCTGTATTTATAATCAAAATTCTTTGGATACAAAGGAAAGCCAAGGGCAGTAATATATTTATATTCTCTATCTTCCACAAGAGTATAAGGTCTCAATCCTTTTTCAAATGCTTTGAGATAAATAAAAGGTTTGATAGTTGAACCTACAGGTCTTGGCTGGAGAGCCATGTTGATTTTGTAGCCTTCTTCAAACGAAGAAGGGTTTGGCGAGCCAATAATCGCAAGAAGTTCATTTTCAGGCAGTTTTATCACCACAACCGCCGCATTTTTTGCATTTTTTACTCTTAACTCTTGTATATTTCGCCAAACAATTTCTCGTATCTTTTGACTCAAAGAAAGATCTATAGTTGTTTGGACAGTCTTTTCTGGAACATTTTTGATAAAATTAGTTAGTTCAAAATAAGATATATTCTTTTGGGAATAATTTTTTACATATTTTTTAATTTGCCAAGGCGAGAGAAAATATAAATCTTTTGTATTTAGGCTCAGTCTTTTTGCAATTGATTGAGCGATTTGTATATTCGATTCTTTTAAAGGATTGTTTTTACTTGGACTACTAATTGAAGCCAGAAGTTGGAAGATTTGAGCTTCAGAAAGTAATTCCGGAGGAAGACCAAAGTAAAATTGACTTGCTTGATGTATACCCTGTATTTGATTACCAAAGTAGATCGAATTAGCATACATTGTTAGAATTTCTTCTTTCGATTGCCAGGTTTCGAGAGCGAGCGCATAAACTATTTCTTTCGCTCGTGCTGCTAATCCTCTTTGAAGTTCGTTTCCAAGAAGAGTTTTAACTAACTGCTGAGTGATTGTGCTACAGGCGGGTCTTTTTCCGAAGCCGATTCTTGAAAGCAGGTCTTTGGCAATACTTATGGGATTAATTCCCGGATGAAAATAAAAAAATCTATCCTCTTTTTTTACAAGAAGTTGTTTAAAGTGACTGGGGAGGCTGTTTACATAATAAGCATAATATCCTTTTTGATTAGGTAAAATGGCAATTATTTTGCCAAA
>CAZHBV010000018.1:0-9285 GCA_964530855.1 uncultured Candidatus Saccharibacteria bacterium
GCAACTTCCCCAAAGACCTATTCTTTGTTCTTTGGCTTTTTCCTCCAGATACCGAAAATAATCTCCAAACTCTATCGGCTCTAAAATATACAAAAATGCGTATCCTTCTTCAATAAGCTCTGCATTTACAAATTTACCATTTTCTAAAAATACATATCTTAAAAGTCGCCCATATTTATCTCTATCAGGTGCATTTTTGTCTTTTATAAGATAAACTCTCTGTTTAAGAAGAAGGTCTTTTGTCTTCTTTGAAGCCTCTCTTCCAAAACATTCCTCTTCTGTATAAGGACTTTTTATTTCAGGCGTATCAACTCCCAAAAGCCTTACCGTCTCTTTTTTAAAACCTATTTGAACCACGATTGTATCACCATCAATGACTTTCAAAACTCTAAATGGCTGGGAAAATGAACAAGCAAGATGGTATCCCAAGAGAAAAAAGAACAATATTGCCCCAAAAAGAAAAACTTTCCTATTTAATTTCAATTTGTTTTGGGTCATTAATAATAATTTCAGGTCTTCCCTGATAAGTCTTAATTAGCCCTTTAATCTGCACTTCTCTTTGCTCATATATCTTGGGATCAAACTTTGCAGCGTCCTTTTTAAAAATTACCCCCGAAAAAGGACAAGTTTTATAATTTTTACAAAAATCTAAAAATATATTTCCTTTTTTGGAAATATAAACATGGTCTACCTTGCCTTCAACTATACAGATTTCTCCAATATGTTTTGGGGCTTGAGTAAAATGAATATGGCAATCACCTTCTTCAGAAGAAGTAGTAGAAGAAGTTATCTCATATTCATATTGCGTATTTTCCCTCTCTAAATTTCCCTTTTGAGTTATGTAAATAGCACCCCCAATGATCAACCCAACAATTACAAGGGCAATCGCTATTTTATTTTCTTTTAAATTCTTGAAAAAATCTTCCATTCTTTTATTATAACCCAAAGATTATAGCCAAGAAAAAATATTTGACAAAGTATTTTGCCATGTTATAAGAAAATATCCTTCGCACATTCAAAAGGAGGGAGAATGGATAGATTAAAGATTCTTCCGGTGAATTACCCTGATTTGGCATATAGCGTAGCTAAAAGGCTGGAAGTGGAGGTAGTACAGCCCGAGATATGCACGTATCCCAACGGTTGTCTCGAGGTAAAGCTTCCCAGAGAAGTCAGAGACTGTTCTGCTTTTGTATTCCTTACAAGTATCCCTGGCGAAACGCTCCCTCGAGACATCCTCCTAACTCAATTAACTCTTGCAGCCGCATATGAATCATTTGCCTCTAAAGTTGTGCTTGTAATGCCCTATTTTAGTTATGCCCGCTCTGATAAAAAAGAAGGGAGGATGGGTATTGCTGCAAAGATAATTGCCAAAAACTTTCTTATAGCTTGCGACGGTCATACTCCCACAATTGTTTTTGATTTACACGCTCCTCAAGTGGAAGGATTTTTTGAAAGAATAGACAACTTTTCTACCTTCAAGCTCTTAATTCCTTACCTTCGCAAAAAACATCTAAACCCAAAAGAGACCATCGTCCTTCCTGATGATACCCATTCAATAAAAAGGGCCCTTCTTGTTGGAGAACATCTTGGCTTTCCTGTAGGTTATGTAGAAAAAATGAGGATTTCCTCAACCGAGGTAAAGATCCTTTCTATTCAAGGAGACTATCAAGGGAAGACTGTCATTATTGCTGCCGATGAGATATGCACCGGAGGTACTATTGCGACACTGATTCAAAAAATCGAGAATGAAATTAAGGAGGCTATCATCGTAGCAGCACATGGTGTATTTGTCGGCAACGCTCTTTCAAACCTTTCCCATCCTCTTATTAAGGAAATCATTGTAAGCAACACTTTACCTATTCCAAGAGAGATCCAAGAACGCCTCCCGATTACTATCATAGATATTGCTCCTTTCTTGTCTTCGATCTTGCAAGCAATTCACAAAAGCAAGCCTCTCAGCCCTTTGTTTGAGATCAAATAGGGCCGGAGTCGAGACCGGCCCTATTTTTCTATCTCTTCTTTAATCTTTTGGGCAATCTTTTCCATTTCTTCTTTTGAAATTTCCTTTATATTTGAAAGATCTATTGAACCTCCATGTCCATCATTTTTAAATCTTGGAACAAGCCAGATATGAGCATGAGGAATTTCCTCTCCTAAAACCAGAGAAACAACCCAATCTGTCTGCATTGCTTTTCTTATTGCATTTGCAATTTTCCCCACAACCTCAAAATATTCTCCAAGATATGGCACATCCCAAACCCATCTAAAATGTTCTTTTGGGATAACTAAAGTATGCCCTGGATTTCTAGGTTTAATATCTAAAAAAGCGATAAATTTCTCATCTTCATAAACTTTGTATGAAGGAATCTCTCCTTTTGCAATTTTACAAAATACGCAATCTTCCATATTTTTATATTGTAAAATAATTTCTTAATTTTTTGTAGATGGGTTTCATTTTAAACAAAAACGGGTCGGCAAAAGCCGGCCCGGAAGACAACAATTTATCTTCGTCTCACCAAAGAACGAACGAGAACTTCGGCTGTTTGAGCATTGAGTGCAAAAAGGATGTTTTTGGTTACTGCGGCTCTAATTAGAGATTGTATATCGTGCTCATGCCCATGGGGCGTCTGGGTATCGATAAAGAAAACCAAAAGCGAGATCTCTCCTTTCAACACTTTGCAGGCAATGGCTATATCTCCCCCAAGAGGTCCATGGCCAATACTTTTCACTTCTAAACCAAGAATGTCCCTTATACTTTTTGCTGTTCCTTCTGTCCCTATTAAAGCGCATTGTTTCAAAAGTTCCCTATGTGCGTTTACCCACTCAAGCATTTTTGGCTTACGTTTATCATGAGCCACCAGAGCAACTATGGGTTTTTCTCCTCTTTCTTGCATTTTACCTCCTTTTTGGTCTTTGCGCTCGAAATTAAAGAGCTTTTATGAAAAACCCACAATATCATCTATCTTAATTAAAGTCAAATTTTTAAAATATAAAAATCGGCCCCTTTTCGCAAAATTTTTATTTTATCTTTTGTTAGATCAACTAAAGTTGATGGTTTTCCTTTTATTTTCCCACCATCTAAATAAAATACTTTGTTTTTAAAATATCTCTTTGCTTCTTTTATATCTTCCGCCGGTTTTTTCTCTTCTAAGTTACAGGATGGAGCAATTAAAGGTCCGGAAATTTTTAAGATATTTAAAATGAATTTTTGTTTGGGCAGGCGAAATGCTAAAGTTTTTGTGCCCCGATGAAGATAAGAAAATTTAAAAGATGCGCATTTTAAAATCACACTAATTTTTGCAGGCCAAATTTTTCTTAAAAATTCTTTTTGTTTTTTTGTAAGTTTTATTTCAAATCTTGCTAAATCTTGTAAGTCGGAGATCAAGATAATACAAGGTTTTTTTGGGTCCCTCTTTTTGAGTTTGTAAATTTTTTCAACTGATTTTTTAGAAAATGCAGAGGTACAGATTCCATAAAGAGTGTCGGTTGGAATTACTCCAATTGCCCCTTCTTTTAAAAGCATTGCCGCTTTTTTCCAAGCCAACTTTCTTTCTCCAAAATACCCACCAACTAAATTGTTTGACAAAATTACCCGATGACAAGGAATTTTAGAATCTCTATTCTTTGCTAAAATTTGACCTACTGCCCTTTGAGCATTTTTATTCCCTGCCTTTTTTGCCACCTCTTTGTAAGTTAAAAACTTTCCGGGTTTAATCTCCTTCACTATTTTAAAAACCTTCTCCTTGAAACTCATAAATTTTTAGAGGGAGGGTTAAAATTCAAATTCCTCTATCTTCTCCCAGGTATTTTCATCTATAACTGAAATCCCTCTATCTGAAACAATGTAAAGATAATCCTCTATATAGAGAGCTCTTCTTGCTCCTGCTTCTGCTATTGCCTTTTTGAGTTCTAGTTTATCGTTTTTGTATGAGAAAATATAGCCTCCTTTTGATCCCGGCAGGAAAAAGATTTGGTGTTTTTTATCTAATAAGAAGGCATGATGAGTTGAAAGAATGTCTGAGAAAGTTTCATCTAAGATGTATTTATCTAATTCTTCTGGCTTTTCTGGGTTTTTTACATCAAAAAGAGAAATTTTAATTTGCCAATTATCCTTGCCAATTCCCAAAATTTTATCTTTTTCAATTGGATGAAGATACGAAGAATACCCTGGAATTTTAAGTTCTCCTTTCAGTTGTGGGTTTTTTGGATCTGACAAATCTAAAACAAAGAATGGATCAATCCGGCGAAATGTCACAAGGTAGCCTTTATCTTCAATAAACCTTGCTGAATAAATCCTCTCCCCTACTCCTAGATCTTGTATTTTTCCAACAATTTTTAAATTCTCATCTAATACATAAATGTCATTTTTTGTCTCGCTTCTTCCTCCAAACCCAAAAGGTAAAAATCTCTGCCCAACTGTTGTTGCAACTCTTAAATACCCTTGATACTCATCTAATGAAAATTGGTTAAGAAGTCTACCTGGAATGTCTCCTTTTTTGAGAATTTTTAAATCTTTAGCATCAATTTTTACAATACCTGTTTTTTCCAATTCTCTCATATGGGTTTTAAAATAATCCTCGGCTTTATTTCTAATCTCATTTTCAAGCTTTAATCTCTCGTCTTGATCAAGAGATCTTTGATATTTTTCTAAAATAAGCCTGAGTTCCAAAAGTTTAGCCTCTTGGCTTAAATCATAATTTCTGAGTTTGGCAATCTTTGAGAAAATCCAATTAGGAAGAAGATCTCTACATTCTTCTTCTAAAAAGTTAGCAAAAACTTTAAAGAAACTCTCATAATAGGGATAAGTAATATAAAGAGCGTTCTCTGACATATAAACCACAGATTGTGAAGACGAACCCACAAAAGAAACTTTCTTCTCTATTTTGCCTGTTTTAGGGTCAAGTACCATAGCAATAAATGTTGTATCAATAGACACAGGTACAACTGGATGGTATATCTCTTGACATTTTATTTCTATATCTTCGCCCTCTACTTTTAAAGGTCTAATCGGGCATGGAGAAAATTCATTAATTCTTTGTTTCAAAACCAAATAAACTTTTTTGTTGTAAAGTCGGGAGGTGACAATATATGTGTCTCTCTCCAAATTGGCCTCCCATTTTTTGCTAACATTTTTTGGATCCTTCACATCAAAACCCTGAAGTTTGTCATGAGAAAACACAATAAGGATATTTTTATAAAGAAGTAAATCTCCTGTCTCTTCAATTTCTGATAATAAATTCAGTTCCTTGGGAGGAAAGGCTTTTATAATTTTAATTTTTGGCTCCTTGTAATAAGGAGGATATATTGTCTTTTCTTTCATTAAAGGAACCGGTCTCCAAATAGGCCAAGATTTTCCGGGGGAAAAATAAATATTCTTGCCATCGGTTTTTAAAATATCAGGCTCATCAATACCCGGCACCTGAACATTTGTTTCTGAAACTCTCAAGGTAGGCTCTGCGGCTTTCATCTCGGGGGCTAAAGGAAGAGTTGTCTCTGGCACTTCCCTACCAAATCCTATAGTTCTTGTCCCAAAATACCCCTCTTTACTTTTTGATTCTTCTAAATACTCTTTAAAATCTTCTTTAGAGGAAAAAACAACTACTCCTTCTGGTTTATGAGGCGTGAAAATTCCTGGTGGCTTTGGTGATGGGATCTTAAAATACTTGGCTAAAAACAATCCGGCAACAGATAAGACGCCAAGAGAAAATACAACAAGTAAGATTAAAGCCTGTTTTTGATTCATTTTAAAGTTAGGTGTTTTAAATTGATCCATAGAATTGTTTTAATTACTAAAATTTCTACAATATTTCATTCTATCAGATTTATAAAGAAAGAAGCAAATATTGGGATATGATATTGTATTTTTGTTTTAAGGATTGAACTCGGGAAGAAGATTTCAAAATCCGATTTATCGGAATTTTGCCTTCTTTTGTTGCATTAAAAATAATTTGGTGCACTTTGTATGCTAAATCTTTGTCATATCCTGAAGGAGAATTATTAGATAACAAAAGAATATCAACTCCTGCATTAATTGCTTGAATTATTGCCTCTTCTAAGCCAAAGTGTTTGGCAATGGCATCCATTTGCAGATCATCAGAAATTATTATCCCATCAAAGCCAATTTTCTTTCTTAAAAGATCATTTAAAAATTTCTCTGAGAGAGTAGTAGGGTATTTTTCATCAATTTTTCTATTAAAAATATGGGCTGTCATTATCGCATCAATAATTTTTTCTTGAGCAAAAACCTTATAAGGCAAAAGCTCCTCTTTGCGCCATGTTTGAGTAACATCCACCATTCCTAAGTGGCTGTCTTGAGTAGAACTTCCATGCCCGGGAAAATGTTTAATAACAGGGATAATATTATAATCTTTAAAAGTCTCAATAAAAATTCTTGCATGTTGAATCACTTTTTGAGGATTACTTGAAAAAGAGCGTTCGAATTTAGCAATGATAGGATTTTGGGAATTGATTTCTAAATCTACCACTGGAGCAAAATTCATATTAAAGCCAAGTTCTGCAAGTTCTTTTGCCAATTTTTCGGCTTCTTTTCTAGTGATTTCTTCCTTATCTATCTTGCCCAATTCTTTTGGAGAAAGAATTTCTAAAAAACCATATTTTGGCTTAAGTCGGTTTATTTTTCCTCCCTCTGCATCGACTGCTATGAATAAAGGAACTGTAGCGTATTTTTGTAGATCTGAGATAAGTCTTTTTGTCTGCTTGAAATCTACAATGTTTCTTGGAAAAGAATGAGAAGGAACATCATAGTCATACAATACAACTCCTCCAATATTAAGATCTCGAATAATTTTTACAATCTCTGAATCTTTATCAACCTCTATCCCACGAAACCCTATCATTATCATCTGGCCTATTTTTCTTTTTAGTTCCTCATCACTTAAAGATGGGGGCGAGACACTCTCGCGATCGCTCTGGCTTTTCAGTTTTTCATTGCCCGCGAAATTTATTTGTAAAAAAATTGCAAGGAAAGCAAAAAACATCAAGATAAAAGAAAGAATTAAAATGTAACTTTTTGTATTTATCTTCATTTATGAAAGCAACCCAATAAAACTTCCAAAACAAGGGCGATATCTAATGTTTTCTTTATAAATTTTTGGGTTTTCTTGGCATTTACGAAAAGAATAAAACCTGTTGCCTTCGCAGTATGTACAAATCTGACAATCTTCTATATTTTCTTCTTTAACTCCTAATTTTAAAAGCTTATCAATGGCAATCTTGGTAAGATCTAAATAAATTTTTTGATTTCTTTTTGAAATATACTTTCTAATTTGAGGATTATTTTTTAATTCTTCTGCATCTTCTTTTAAATCATAACAACAACTTCTTATATGAGGTCCAATTCCTATAATAAGTGAAGCCGGGTCGGCTTTAAAGGTAGCGACAGCGTTTTCAATAATTCCTTTTATTAAACTCTTCTTTCCTGCATGAATTGCTCCGATTCTTTTTCTTTTTGGATCATAAATTAAAATCGGAAGACAATCTGCGGTGTAAATAACCAAAATTTGGCCGGTAGTTTCAGAAATCAATCCATCTACTCCCAACTTAATATACCCTCCAATTTTTGGAGGGCAAAAATAAACCTTGTTTCCATGAACCTGCTCAGCGAAAATTAAATTCTCCACTGAGAAATTCTTGTAACCAATTTTTTCTAAAGCTTTGAGAATATTTTCCTCTGTCTTTGGAACAGAAAATGGATTTACAGGCCCATCTTTTCTTTCCAAAACTCCATGAATTAAATTTTTGTATTGTGACAATTTTTGAAAGAAAATCATTTATTTTTAAATTTTTAATCAAAATATACCATTTTGAAATTTTGCCTCCAAAAAGCAAGAATTATCAAGAGTTCCCAAAACCCCTTTTTGGGGGACAGGCCCCAGGGGAAAGTGTAAAAACAGATTCAACAAATCTTTTGCGGGTGTTTCATCTGGAAAAAACCAAAAATAATAATTACCGCAAGAGAAATCAATGCTCCGTAAATAAACGGGAGAGTTGGGTTTAGATCAAAAAGAAAACCTGCAATTATCCCTGCGGGCAAACTGGCTAAACTAATTGCCATATGAAAAGTCCCCAGCGCTGTCCCTCGAATACTTTCTTCTGCCAAATCTGAAACATATGCTCTCTGATTAGCGTTAACCAAGGCATAATTTAAGCCGAAAACAATAAAAAGCAAAACAAACATCCCGGTAGATTTTGCAAAAATAAACCCCAGACAAACCAAGCCAAAAAGAGCATATCCTAAAAACAATACCTTTTTTCTGCCGATTTTATCTGATAAAACCCCTGCGGGAACAGCAAACAAAGTGTAAGAAGTGTTGTAAAGAATATAAAGAAGAATTGGAATTCCGGTGGCAAACTTCCCTGAAAAATAAGACTGACTTTTCAATACAAAAAACATATAACTAAAATTGCCTAAAGCAAACAAAGTGGCAATAATAATAAAAATTCTTAAGTTTTTGGGAAGTTTTTTAAGCCCGATTTTTAAAGAAATTTCCTTAGGTTTCTGTTTTTTCTCCTTTACAAAAATTAAAGGAATTAAAGAAAGAAAAGCAAAGATACCGGCAACAAGAAAAATCTTCCTAAAGTCAAAATCTAAATACCAAAATAATACAAAGGCAATAATTGCTCCCAAAACTGCTCCTCCGCTGTCCATTGCTCTGTGAATTCCAAAACTTTTGCCTCTTTTTGTTTTGGTAGAAGAAGCAGCCAAAATTGCATCTCGCGGAGCGGATCTTATACCCTTGCCCAATCTCTCAAGGGAACGTAGAAGCAAAACTTGAGGCCAAGAAGACGCAAAGGCAAAAAACAATTTTGATATAGCAGAAATTGTATATCCGCCAAAAACAAAGGGCTTTCTTTTTCCATATTTGTCTGAAAGAAAGCCCGCCAACATTTTGAATAAACTCGCGATACTCTCTCCCAATCCTGAAATTATACCGACTGCCATCCCTCCTCCGCCTATACTTTTTATAAACAAAGGCAGAATAGGCAAAATAATTTTGCTTGCAATATCATTCAAAAAACTGACTGTTCCTAAAAGAAGAATATTCTTTATTCCTTCTTTGTTATTTTTTCCTTCGTCCTTCATTTAACTATTTAATTTTAATTTTATCACCCTTTCACCTGCTTTGTCCGTATTATTGCATATTTGAATTTTAAATTATTTAAATAACTTTTGAAATAAATTAAAAATCAACGAAAGAATAAGGCTTAAGATAATTGAGGTTGTAATTGGAAAAATAAAAACAAAGTTTTCTTTTTTAATATAAA
>CAZHBV010000019.1:0-8452 GCA_964530855.1 uncultured Candidatus Saccharibacteria bacterium
TCAATGAAATACCGGGCTAAGCCCGGTATTTCAAAAGGCTTAATTTGTCTTTTCTTGTTTTAATTTTTTTTCAGTTTTTCCATAAAATTTACATTTTGATCTGCACATCCACTCCGCTTGGCAGATTTAAATCTCCTAATGCTTCAATAAGCTTCTGAGGCGGATTATAAATATCTATCAATCTCTTGTGCACCCTTATTTCAAACTGCTCTCTCGCATCTTTATGCACAAAAGTTGATCGATTCACTGTATACTTATGAATTTCCGTAGGCAAAGGTACCGGACCAGAAACTTCGGCTCCATATCTTATAGCAGTCTCTACTATCTGGCGAGCACTTTTATCTAAAACTTTATAATCGTACGCTCGCAGTTTTATGCGAATTCTTGTCTTTGTAGCCTCCTGAACCTTGGTTTTCTTGCTTTCCATTCTCGTATTTCTCTTAAAAGATTAATTTAATTTTATTTGATAATTTTGGTTACAACACCTGCTCCAACCGTTTTTCCACCTTCTCTAATAGCAAATCTTTGCTTTTCTTCAATTGCAACTGGCTGAATAAGTTTAATTTTTAAATTTACAGTATCTCCAGGCATCACCATCTCGGTCCCTTCGGGCAAAGCCACCTCCCCTGTCACATCAGCAGTTCTGATATAAAACTGTGGTTTATATCCAGAGAAAAATGGTGTATGTCTTCCTCCTTCTTCTTTTGTCAAAACATATACTTCTGCTTCAAACTCTGTATGAGGAGTAATTGTGCCGGGCTTTGCAACAACTTGCCCTCTCTCTACATCTTCTTTTTTAAGACCTCTTAAAAGAATACCAATGTTATCACCTGCTCTTGCTTCATCTAGAGTTTTATTGAACATCTCTAAACTTACTGCTGTTGTCTTCTGGGTTGGTCTCAAACCCACAATTTCTACTTCTTCACCCGGTTTAATTATTCCTCTCTCAACTCTTCCGGTAACAACAGTCCCTCTTCCTTCAATTGAAAAAATATCTTCAATTGCCATCAAAAATGGCTTATCTACTTCTCTTACAGGTTCTGGAATATATTCATCTAATGCTTTTACTAATTCTAAAATTGGCTTTGCTGCCTCATCATCTGCTGATTGAACCTCCAAAGCTTTAAGCGCTGAACCTCTAATAACAGGTACTTCATCTCCAGGAAAATCATATTTCTTTAAAAGTTCCCTAACCTCTGATTCAACTAAATCAATCATTTCAGGATCTTCAACTGCATCACATTTATTTAAGAATACAATTATTGCCGGGACTCCAACTTGCCTTGCCAAAAGAATATGTTCTCTTGTTTGGGGCATTGGTCCATCAACTGCAGATACTACTAAAATTGCCCCGTCCATCTGTGCTGCTCCTGTAATCATATTTTTAATGTAGTCAGCATGTCCGGGACAATCAATATGAGCATAGTGTCTCTTTTCTGTCTCGTACTCAACATGACAGATATTAATCGTAAGTCCTCTTGCTTTTTCCTCAGGCGCTGAATCGATTTGTTCAACTGTTTTCTCAGAGGCTTTAAAACCTTTTAGCCTTAAGACTTTCAAAATTGCGGCAGTCAAGGTGGTTTTTCCATGATCCACATGACCAATTGTTCCAACATTAAGATGAGGTTTTGTTCTTTCAAATTTTTCTTTCTCTGCCATATTTTTGCTTTTTATTTTTAATTTTTAAAAGTTAATTGTTTCATTGTAAAAAGTCAACCTTTGGATTGAGTTTTATTTTAATATAACATTAAAGAGGCAAATCATCAATAGTAAGACCTTTTGATTCCTGATCTTTTTGCTCTTCGGATAAAAGGATTGTTTCTTCTTCCTTTATTTCTTCAGGGTCACTTTTTTGTACTTCTGAAGATACATTATTGCTTAGTTGCCCATTTATATCTTCCATTAAATAGTCATCAACTGAAGAAATCACCATCGTAGGTTTTCCATCTTCAACAATTATTATTTTTGCCTTTCCTTTCTTTAATAGTTTTTTAATTAGACGCAGGTCCATAGTTTTGAATTAAAATCTATATAGATATTTTAATCATTTATTTCATTTTTTCAAGTCTTTTACCTTTTTCCTTCGATAATTTCTTGGGCAATATTCTCTGGAACTTTTTCGTAGTGGTCAAATTCCATGGTAAATGATCCTCTGCCCTGAGTCAACGATCTTAGAGTAGTTGCATAGCCAAACATTTCTGCTAAAGGAACATGTGCTTCTATTACCTTTACATTACTTCTGTCAAAAGTCTCTAAAATCTTACCCCTTTTTGAATTCAAGTCTCCTATAACATCTCCAAAATATTCTGAAGGCACTGTTACTTCTAATCTCATTATTGGCTCTAATAAAATTGGTTTTGCTTTTTTAACAGCCTCTTTTAGGGCAATAGAACCAGCAATTTTAAAAGCAGCCTCTGATGAGTCTACCTCATGAAAAGATCCATCATAAAGAGTAACCTGCATATCTACCAAGGGATAACCGGCTAAAACTCCCTCTTCCATAGCCTCTTTAACTCCTTTTTCAACCGCGGGAATAAATTCTTTTGGAATAATTCCTCCTTTTATTTCATCTATAAATTTATATCCTTCTCCTCTTTTTAAAGGCTCTACTTTCAACCAAACATGTCCATATTGTCCTCTTCCTCCGCTTTGTCTGATATATTTTCCTTCCGCTTCTGCCATCTGCAAAATTGTCTCTTTGTAAGCTACTTGAGGCCTACCCACATTAGCATCCACCTTAAACTCTCTTCTTAACCTATCAACAATAATCTCCAAATGTAGTTCTCCCATTCCAGAAATTATTGTTTCTCCAGTCTCTTGATCTGTTTTCACTCTAAAGGTAGGATCTTCTTCGGCAAGCTTTTTTAAAGCCAATGACAACTTTTCCTGATCAGCTCTTGTTTTTGGTTCAATTCTTATAGAAATTACCGGCTCGGGAAAAGTAATTTCCTCTAAAACTATAGGGTGGTTTGGATCACAAAGAGTATGTCCGGTTTTTACTCCTTTCAATCCTACTGCTGCAGCTAAATCTCCGGCAAAAACCTGATCAATCTCTTCTCTGTGATTTGCATGCATTCTTACAATTCTTCCAATTCTTATTTTCTCTTGTGTTGCCGTATTAAGCACAGCCTCCCCGCTTTTTAAAGTGCCCGAATATGCTCTAAAATAAGTCAATGTTCCTACATAAGGATCAGTTGCTATTTTAAAGGCTAAAGCCGCA
Source organism: uncultured Candidatus Saccharibacteria bacterium (assembly GCA_964530855.1). GTDB lineage: Bacteria > Patescibacteriota > Minisyncoccia > Minisyncoccales > PEYH01 > JAGGTU01. Next base: position 3,221 of record CAZHBV010000019.1, read on the forward strand.
AAAGGTTCATTGTCATCTGGTTTTCTCTCAATTACTTCTCCGGTTCTTGGATCTTGTCCTTGAATTGGAGGAAGGTCTATTGGAGATGGGAGATAATAAATTACCGCGTCCAAGAGAGGCTGAATTCCTTTGTTTCTAAGGGCTGCCCCACATAAAACAGGAACTAATTTATAATTAATTACACTTTTTCTTAAACTCTCTCTTATCTCTTTTGGTGTCAACTCTTTTCCTTCTAGATATTTTTCCAAAAGAACCTCATCCTCTGATGCTATTTTTTCTAACATCTTATCTCGCCACTGGGCTGCTTTTTCCTTTAACCCCTCTGGAATCTCTCCAATTACAACTTTTTCTCCATGATCCCCTTCAAACCGATAACTTTTCATAGTAATTAAATCTATCACTCCCTCATGATTTGCTTCTTCTCCTATTGGAATTTGAATTGCTATGGCATCTTTTGTCAATTTATCCCAAATTGATTGGAGGCTTTTTTCAAAAGAGGCTCCCATTCTGTCAAGTTTGTTTATGAAGCAAATCCTTGGAACCTTAAATTTATCTGCCTGACGCCAAACAGTTTCAGATTGTGCCTCAACTCCTGCTACCCCATCAAATACAACGATTGCGCCATCTAAAACTCTTAAAGATCTCTGTACTTCTGCGGTAAAATCAATATGTCCGGGAGTATCAATAATATTAATTCTATATTCAAGTTTTCTTCTTTCTTTTGGGTCCACTTCTAAAAATGTCTTTCCACCTAATAACTTTTGACTTTCCTCAATTGGAACCCAAAAACAGGTTGTAGCCGCTGCGGTGATTGTAATTCCTCTTTCTTTTTCTTGTTCCATCCAATCCATAATTGCCTGCCCCTCATGTACTTCTCCTATTTTGTGAGAGATTCCAGTGTAAAATAAAACGCGCTCGGTAACTGTAGTTTTGCCGGCATCAATATGGGCAATTATTCCAATGTTTCTGTATTTCTCAATAGGATATAATCTCATAATTTCGATATTCCGATATTTCGAAATTTCGAAATTTCGTGTTTACTATGCATAATGGGCAAAGGCTTTATTGGCTTCTGCCATTTTGTGCATATTTTCTTTCTTTTTAACCGCACTGCCGGTATTATTATATGCATCTATCAATTCTTGGGCTAATTTTTCTTCCATAGGTTTACCTTTTTTGCTCCTTGCTGCTTCAACTATCCAGCGCAAAGCTAACGCTATGCGCCTTGCTTCTTTTACCTCCATTGGAACCTGATAAGTAGCCCCACCAATTCTACGAGGTCTTACTTCAAGTATCGGACCTGCATTTTTAAGCGCACCCTCAAAAACCTCAAGCGGATCTTTGTTTAATTTCTCCTTTATAATTTCAAAAGCATTGTAGACTATCCTCCTTGCTAAAGATTTCTTACCTTTTCTCATTACATAATTAATAAGTTTTGTAACTAAAGCACTTCCGTATTTTGGATCCGGCTCTAATTCTCTTCTTTTAACTTTTCTCCCTCTTTTTCCCATAAATCCGTTGATCAATAATTATTGTGAAGGTTTTTTTGTTCCATATTTTGATCTTGATTGTTTTCTCCCCTCAACTCCTGCTACATCTAAGGCCCCTCTCACAACCTTATAACGAATACCTGGTAAATCTTTTATCCTGCCTCCTTTTATTAAAACAATTGAGTGTTCTTGAATATTATGTCCCTCCCCTGGAATATAAGCGGTAACCTCCATTCCGTTTGAAAGCCTAACTCTACATACTTTTCTCAATGCAGAATTTGGCTTTTTAGGGGTAACTGTAAACACTTTCAAGACAACTCCTCTTTTAAAGGGAGAAGGCCAATAGACCGGTTTATTTTTTAAAGTATTAAAGCCAAAGCTCAAAGCAGGAGCCTTGCTTTTCTTTTTTGGTCTTTCTCTTCCTTTTTTGATTAGTTGAGAAAATGTTGGCATTTTCTGTGTGTAAGTAAAATTACAAGAAAAAATAATAAAGCGCCAAGCGCTTAGATTTATTGATAGCAAAAAATTAATTTTCTGTCAAATAAAACCGGTTAGATATTGAGTTAAAAAGTCAACAAAGGCAAAAATGTATCTTCCAAAAAAGAAAATAAAAAATATTAAAATAAAAATTCCGTATTGTGAAAGGAAGAATCTTGTTTTTGAATCAAGTTGAAAAAATGCAAATAAAATATGTGATCCATCCAAAGGAGGAATGGGTAACAAATTGAAAATTGCCAAAAGAAGATTAATCTGAACAACATAAAGAAAAATTAGATTCATCTGAGGAGGCAAAAAAGTGTGGGTAAATCTTAAAGTCAGTCCAAAAATAAGAGCAAGAATAATATTTGCGATTGGTCCGGCTGCAGCAACTTTTGCTGGATCATTTTTTTTATCTTTAAAATTAAAAGGATTAATAGGAACAGGTTTTGCCCATCCAAAAATAGGGCCCCTGCCCATTGTGACAATTAAAAGCGTCAAAGGCAAAAAAATTGTACCAATTGGATCAATATGTTTTATAGGATTTAAAGTAAGTCTTCCAGCATTTTTTGCAGTTGGATCACCTAAAAAATAAGCCATCCAACCATGGGCTATTTCATGAAAAATAACTGAGAACAATAAAATGATGATTAAAATTATTATTGCCAGAATATCCATAATCTGACATTTCGATATATCAAAATTTCGAAATTTCTAAATCATTTCCCTATTATAACAAAATCTCTTGCCAAATCAAAAAAAACAAGATATATAGAGAAAGTACCAAGAACCAAATTTCAAGAACCAAATAAGAACCAATCACCAAGAACCAAACAGAAATTTAAAAATAATTCCAAAAATAAGAAGCTTTTAATAATAGCATATGTGGAGCTTATTTGGAATTTGGTTCTTGGTTCTTAAAATAATTAATTCAAAGCTATGGCAAGAGTGTGTGAGATCTGCGGAAAAAGACCGGATATTGGTCGAAAATATAAAAAGCTGATGTCTCGATATAATCCCTCAAAAAAAGTTAAATACCCAAATTTACAATGGGTAACTTTGCCATCTGGCAAAAGGCTTAAAGTCTGTGCTAAGTGCAAAAAAACAATTTTTAAAAAACTCGGATAAAATTCTTAATTCAATTGAAACTAGTTGTGAGCTAGTTGTTTTTTGTAATTTATCTTATAATAAAATAATAAAAATAGGCGGAGCGTAGCACAGTGGTAGTGCGCTGGCATGGGGGGCCAGAGGTCGGGGGTTCGATTCCCCCCGCTCCGACAAATTTCAGTCTACTTGTGAGACTAAAGAATTAATTAATTCCTCTAAGTTTTGGTTAGGCTTAATTAGGCGAATCTCTATTCCAATACTTTTAAGATTTTGCTCCGCATTTGGTCCAATCTGAACTGTAAAAACTTTATCTGCCCTCACTGCTTTAGCAAATCTTGTCCCCTTTGGGGCATCTTTTTCAAAATATGGATTTTTTAAAATCTCTTTTCTCTGCACTTTTTGATCTTTTATATCAAGCAAAAGATACTCTCTTGAGCCAAATTTATCATTAATTTTGTTTTCTTTTATTGGAATAATAATCCTTTCTCCAATCTTTTCTGGTCCTATTTTTTCAAACCCTTCTTCCTCGCAAATTTTTCTGCCTAACGTTCCAACGACAACGCTTCTTTTCATATCATAAGGCTCAATTGAAATAACCACATATTTTAATTCTGGAATATTCTTTAAAAGCTTTTCTTCTAAGTTTTTTGTTATCTTCCCTACCTCCTCTACTTTCAACTTTAAAGGAAGTTTAATTTTTAATTCTGCAAAATTATAAGCACCAATTTTTCTAGTTTTTAGATCTGCGATTTCAATTTTGTGAGAAACGCAAATTTTTCTAATCCTCTCTTCTATTTTTTTATTGGCTACATCGAGTAAAGAATCTGTAACTTCTCTACCAATTAACACAGTTTCAAAAAGAATATAACTTCCTATTCCCAAAGCAACAATTGCATCAGCCAGATTGAAATATTTAATTAAAAATAAACCTATAAGCACTCCAATTGAAGACAAAACATCGGCCCGTGAGTGCTTTGCATCAGCAATCAGAGCAATGCTTTGAAATTTTCTTCCATATAAAAATTTAATTCTTGTCATTATCTCTTGAAGAATGATACAAATAATAATCACAAAAATTGCTCTCAAAGAAAAAACCGCCGGATTTTCTCCTAAAAATCGCTTTATTGCCTCAATAATAATCCATATTCCTGTAATTGCTAAAAGAATAGTCACAAAAAATCCTGCTAAACTTTCTGCTTTGAAATATCCATATGGATGTTTCTCATCAACAGGTTTCTTAGCAGTTCTCAACCCTAAAAAAGTCACAAAAGAGGAAATTACATCAAGACTTGAGTGAATCCCGTCAGCGATTAAAGCAATACTGTTTGAAAAAATACCAAAGACTACCTTCAAAACCCCAAGGCTTGCATTTAAAAAAGTACTTATTAAAGAGACAGTTTGAGGGTTCATAATAAAATAAAAATACTTCAGGTATAGAAATCAACTCTTCTCTCTAGAAGAATCTACCCAAACCTCTTCCCCTCCCTCTTCCTCTTCCTCTTCCAAAACCTCCACCAACCGAAGGTTCGTTTATTTCTCTCAATTTTCCTTCTTGCCACATAGAAAATGCATCCCCCACTCTAACACCCGGTGCAGCAAAAAAGACTTCCACGCCAGCTTTCTGAAGTACAAAAAACGCATGAGGCCCTATATTGCCGGTGATAACTACGTCTGCTCCTTCCGAAATTACTCTTTGAGCCGCTGCAATTCCTGCTCCTCTTGCTGCCAAGACACCCGGGTTTTCCAAAACATTCTCAATTTCTCCTTTTTGATTGAGAAAAATAAAAAACTGGCATCTTCCAAAACGAGGATCCAAAAGCGAATCTAAATCTTTTCCTTGAGATGTAATACAAATTTTCATATGTTATTTTGAATATATACTCAAAATTATCTCTTGTCAAGCTTTAGCTAATTTTACCTGCGTTTCTTTTTGAAATCCTTTGCTTTATTTTACAAACCGCACAAATTTCTTGACTTGTAGGCTCGCCACAAATTGAGCATTCTTTAATCTCTTCTTTTTTCTGAATATTAGGTAGAACAATTTCAATTTTTTCCAATGTCCTTGCAATCTTAATTTTAAAATCAGGAATTTTTTTATCTATTTCTCTTAAAATTTCTGTCCATTTATCTTTTCTTTGAAAGTAAGAACACATTGTGC
>CAZHBV010000020.1:0-8331 GCA_964530855.1 uncultured Candidatus Saccharibacteria bacterium
GTAAAATTCTACTTTAAAAAAGTAATATCTCCTTTGGTAACACTTATAATAAACTTTGCTATTAACATAATAGCAAAAATCGCTCCCGAAAACAACATAATCTTTTTACCAAGTTCAATTCTTGATGGAGTGGCGCCGGTGAGGAATATTACCCCTCCTGCCAAAATTGCCAAAGGTAAAACAATTATTGAGAGATTAAACAAAACATTGAAAATTGAATTAATATAATCACCTAAAGTAGTTGCTACAACCGGTGGTTCTATCCCCTGAGCAAAAACAGTTGCAAAAAAAAGAGGGATAATTATAACTTTTAATTCATCATTTTTCATTGATTTTTTTAAAATCTTACTCCAAAAATTATTTTAAAAAGCATAAAAAGACCTTGGGCCAAAGAGGCAATCGCAAAACCCAAAACCGCAAAAAGAAGGGTTCTTTTTCCTTTAGCCTGCCTTATAGGATCACCACGGGAGGCTGCCAGAAAAATTCCAGCAATTACAATCATCAAAATAGAAACTCCCAAAAGAACGTTAAAGATAAATCTTAATGCATAAAGTAAAAATTGAGGGATATCGGCCCACAAAAGAGGATTATCATAACCTGTTGGTTGAGTGGGCTGAGAGGAACCTCCTGTTCCAATAAGCCGGCAATTATTGTCACAGTTTCCCCCAGGAGGATCACATTCTTCCCCGGGTTGATTAATCACTCCATCGCCACATCTTGGAGGGAGAACCTCAATAGAGTAATATGGCACACATTTAACATCAGCGTCGTCAAGGGTTCCGAAGTAATAACACTCTCTCCAGCCACAAAACTCTATATACCACTTCCCTATTGAATTAAAGGATATAGAGCGCTCTGAAACCAAACAGGTTGATGAAGGACATTCAAATTCTTGAAAGTCAACACTTTTTGAAAGATCTGGTGCCTTCATATACCTTACATCTAATTTAGTAACTATCTGGCGCTTACTAAATGGAATGTATGGACACCATCTAAAAAAACCTACAGGAGTAGAAACAGCGCAGTTAATGGTAAAAGTACCCAGGTAAGGAATTTTAGATGGGGGAGGTGAGCAATGAATCTCTTGAGCTAGAACCTCCCCACCGAAGAAAAAAATTCCAACAAAAACGGTAAAAAAGAAAATAAGTTCTTTTTTCATTTTAAACCTGGGGCCGTTTAATTTGGATTTTTTCCTTCTTCTTCCTCAAAACAACTCCCCAATGATAAGCCCCTGCGTCTATTTCTCTTTCGATCTCTAAATTAAGATGTCTGGCGATGCTTTGTATTTCCTCGGGCCCAATTCTTTTTTCTTCTGGCCCAAAAGGAGCGTCTTTTTTCCAATCAATGATTATAATCTGGCCTTCTGGTTTTACCACTCTTTTTGCCTCTTTTACTATTCGCTCTGGGTCATCTACCTCAAATAAAAGGTTAATAATAAAAACTGCATCTAAAGAATTATCTGGCAGAGTAGAGCCTTCTGGCTCCTCTAAATCACATTTAATGGCCTTTATATTGTTTAGTCCAAAGAGTTTTGCATTGCCCAAAAGAGCAGAAAGGGCTTCTTCCTGAAAGTCTAAGGCATACACAAATCCGCCTCTTTTAAGTTTCTTGGCTAAAGGAATGGTAAACCCTCCTGCTCCTGCACCAAAATCGGCTACAGTAGCATCCTCCCTTAGGTTAAGGCCCTCTATAATTTTTTCGGGTTCGAAAAAGTAAACCATAAGTTATAAATAAATAAAGGAGGCTATCTTATCTCCTTGTTTGAGTCTCATAATCCGCACGCCTTGAGTTGCTCGGCCCAAAACTGGTATGCTGTTTGCAGAAGTTCTAATAACCTGACCTTTTTTAGAAATAATAATTAAATCTTCGTCTCCCTTGAGAATACGTGCCTCAACCAGATCTCCTGTTTTCTGTGTGGTTTTGGCTGTAATCAATCCTGTGCCTCCTCTTTTTTGCAGGCGATATTTTGAAATTTCTGTCATTTTTCCGAAACCATTTTCAGAGACCACCAATAAATACTGCTTGGTCTTTTTTGTCTGACTATCTACTATTTCCATTCCAATAAGTTCATCGTCTTTTTTAAGTTTAATTCCTCTAATCCCCGTAGCATTTCTTGCCATAGGCCTTACTTCCTTCTCGTGAAACTCTATTGCCATTCCTTTTTTAGTGACAAGAATTATTAAATTATCGCCTTTAGTCTTTCGGACCTTTCTTAGAAGATCTCCTTTTTTTAAGTTAATTGCAATCAAGCCTGTACTTCTTAAATTTTTAAATTTTTCAAGAGCGGTCTTTTTAACTATCCCGTTTTTGGTAGCCATAATTAGATATTTTACTTTCTTCTCTAAATCTTTTTTGCCGATTGGCAAAACTGCAAGAACTTTATCCTCGCTTTGAATGTCTAAGAAATTTGTCAAGGCTCTTCCTTTTGAAGTTCTGGTTCCTTTGGGAATCTCATAAACAGGAAGGCTGAAAACCTTGCCTGTATCAGTAAATACTAGTAATTGATCATGAGTGTTGGCTAAAATAAAGTGTTCAACTAAATCCTCCTCTTTTGTTTCAACACCAATTATGCCCTTCCCTCCCCTCTTTTGAATTTTATAAATGGCTGGATCTACTCTCTTAATGTATCCTTTTTGAGTTAAAGTGATGATGGTCTCTTCTTCTGGAATTAAATCTTCTTCTTCGATTTTTCCCGGGGCCTTGGCTACAACTTTAGTTCTTCTTGGATCTTGATATTTTTCTTTCAACTCTTTAATTTCCTTTTTTACCACCTCTTTTACTTTTTTAGGACTTTTAATAATGGCTTCCAATTCTTTAATTCTGGCTTGAATTTGTTTGAGTTCTTGTTCAATTTTTTCTCTTTCAAGTCTTGCTAAAGTGACGAGTTTTGTCTCTAAAATTGCCTCTGCCTGCACAGGAGTGAGTTTAAATTTAGAGATTAAGTTCTTCTTTGCGTCCTCTCTTGATTTTGATCTTTTAATAGTTGAGATAACCTTATCAATATTTGCCAAACATTTTACCAGTCCTTCTAGAATATGCTCCCTCTCTTTTGCCTTCTTTAACTCATATTTACTTCTTCTTAAAACTACCTCTTTTCTGTGCTCAAGATAATAGAATAATACTTCAGTCAAAGAAAGAACTTTTGGCTGAATTCCGTCAACTAAAGCCAACATATTCAAATAAAATTTCTTTTCAAGGTCTGTGTATTTATAAAGAGCATTCAGAATTTTTTGAGGATAGGCTCCTTTTCTTAACTCTATTACTATTCTTAAACCCTCTTTATCTGATTCATCTCTTATATCTCTTATCTTCTCAATCTTTTTCTCCTGAACTAATTTTGCAATTTGGGAAACTAAAGCCGATTTTTGTACTTGATAAGGAATTTCAGAAATTACTATTTGCCAGCCTCCTTTTTTCTCTACAACTTCGGCTTTGCCTCTCATCAAAATGGCTCCTCTGCCCTGAGAGTAAGCAGAAATAATTTCTTTAAGATTATAAATAATGCCTCCTGTTGGGAAATCCGGCCCTTTTATGAACTGAAAAAGGTCTTCTGTCGTTGCCTTTGGGTGATCTAAAAGATAAATTGCTGCATCACAAACCTCTTTCAAATTATGAGGAGGAATGTTTGTTGCCATTCCAACAGCAATTCCCAAAGACCCATTTAAAAGAAGATTTGGGGGTAGAGCTGGCAAAACCATTGGTTCTTTCCTTGTTCTGTCATAATTATCTTGAAAATCAACTGTATCCTTTTCAATATCTTTTAACATTTCTTCTGCTAGTTTTGTAAGTCGGCATTCAGTATATCGCATCTGCGCAGCACTATCTCCGTCAACGCTTCCAAAATTCCCTTGGCCTTCAATTAAAGGATATCTCATCGAAAAATCTTGAGCCATTCTTACAAGAGCATCATAAACTGCTGCATCACCGTGTGGGTGATATCTCCCAAGAACTGAGCCCACCACTGTAGCTGATTTTCTAAATTTAGCCGAGGAGGTCAACCCATCTTCTTTCATCGCATAAAGAATTCTTCGATGAACTGGTTTTAGCCCATCTCTTACATCTGGCAAAGCCCTTGCTACAATAACTGACATTGCATAATCAATATAACTCTCTTTCATTTCTTGAGAGATTTCTCTGGGAATTATTTTTGAGGCTGGCGTTTTCTCTTTTTTGGGCATATTTTTACTGTGTTGGTAAAGTTGGCAAATTTTTGGTAGGCGTTTCTATAGTCGGAGCTGAAAAAGTTGGTATTTCAATTTGTGGCATTTCAAACTGAGGAAGTTTAAATTTTTTAAAAGGTTCTTCTTTTATTTTCTCTAAACGAGTGGCTGTAATTTTAACCCAAAAGAAAAATAAAAAAATCGCTAAGACGATTATGATAATCCAAAAAATCAATTTTCTTTTTTTTATATCTAACTTTTGAAGTCTTTTTAAAAGGTTCATTGTCAGGCAAACTTTGTTGGTTTTAACAAAACTGTTTTTGTCTGAGTAGGCAGTTTTTCTTTTTTAATTGAGAGTTTTGCTTGGGGCTCTAAGTTTTCCTCCCCCATTACTTTTAGAAACTTTTCTACATTATCCAACTTAATCTTTAATTTAGGTAGGGCATAATGCATGGGAATTACAATTTTTGGTTCAATTTGGTTTACAATTTTTAAAGCATCTTTGGCAGAAATTGTATAAACTCCTCCAACTGGTATCATTAATATATCCACATCTGGCATTTCATCAATTTGCCAAGGTGCAAGTTCGTTCTGCCCTAAATCCCCAAGATGACAGATTTTGATTCCCTCACTTTCGAGTAAATAAATTGTGTTTGGTTCTTTTTTGGCATTATGGTACGATAAGATACCTTTTATGTAGACTTCTTTAACTTCATACTCACCCGGACCTTCTATTAAAAAGTAATCTCCTTTTACAACTTTTTTATTGTTATGGTCATAATGCTGGTGGGTAATAAGTAAAACATCTCCCTCAACTTCGCAAGGCTTTATTCCAATTTCTTCTGAAAACGGATCAATAACAACTTTTGTTTCCTCTCTTGAATTCTCTCTCTGGGTTTTTATAAAAAAATAAGAATGTCCGCACCAGCGTATTTCCATGTTTTTTCAACTTTTATTCTACCAAAGTTATTTGCTTTTTACAAGATCAATCATCATAATGAAATCTTGTGTAAAGTGTCACTTTACACAAAATTTAAAAAATTTCCAAAATTTTTAAATTTTTTAAAAACCTCTCTCTCTGGCCAGTAATATCAACGCTTCCCATCACCCCCTTGTGTAAAGTGTCACTTTACACAGTTTGGATTGTTTCTTCCTTTTATCAATTGACTTGAAAATAATTTAATTTTATGTTAAATTCACAAAATGACTCCAATAAAATCTCTACAAAAAAGTGCTGCTTTCTCTAAAATCACTCTCCCTAAAAAAGGGAGTATTATTGAAGGTCGGGTAATAGAAAAAGGGGCGGCTTGTGTTTTTATTGATTTAAGTCCCTTTGGCACAGGTATCATCTATGGTAAAGAATACTATTTGGCAAAAGATATTATCAATTCTTTAAATCCTCAAGATACAGTAAAGGTAAAAATTGTAGAATTTGACAACGACGATGGATTTATTGAACTTTCTTTAACTGAGGCCCAACAAGAGATGGGTTGGGAAAAACTAAAAGAACTAAAAGAAAAATCTGAAACGATTGTTATAAGACCGATTGGTGCTAATAAAGGAGGGCTTTTGGCTGAACTATATGGAGTAAGAGGATTTTTGCCACTTTCTCAACTTTCAATTGAGCATTACCCACGAGTTGAAGAAGGAAATACCGTTCAAATTCTTCAACATTTACAGAAACTAGTTGGAAAAGAATTAAAGGTAAAGATTATTGATGTTGATCCAAAAGAAAACAAACTAATCTTCTCAGAAAGGGCGGCAGAATCAAGAGCATTAAAAGAGATGCTCAAAAATTACAAAGTAGGAGACATTGTAGAAGCAGAGGTAGTAGGATTAGCAGATTTTGGGGCTTTTGTAAAGTTTCCGGCAATTTCGGAAGAAGAAAAGAAAAAACTAAAAGAGAAAAAAGAAGGACCAATTCAATTAGAAGGATTGATTCATATCTCAGAATTAAGTTGGCAGTTAATTCAAGACCCATCTGAGATTGTAAAAGTTGGAGATGTAATAAAGGCAAAAATTGTTGATATCTCAAAAGATGGAAGAGTTTCTCTATCATTAAAAGCCTTGGAACCAGACCCTTGGAAAGGTTTGGATAAGAAAATAAAAGTTGAAGATACTGTGTCCGGCAAAGTAGTAAGGATAAATCAAATTGGTGCCTTTGTAGAGATTGCTCCAAAAGTAAGGGGGCTTGTCCATATATCTGAATTTGGCTCTGAGGGTGAAATGAGGAATATTCTAAAGGAGGGCCAAAAATATAAGTTTAAAATTATAAACTTTAACCCAAAAGAGCACCGTTTGACTTTAAGACCAATCCTTTAATATGAATCCATTTTTTAAACAATTTTCCAAAAATCTGCTTATTATAATCCTAATTTTTATATTTTCAGGAATCATCTTTTCCCTCTTTTCTTCTTTTGAGACATCTTTAAAAGAAATTCCTCTCTCAAAATTTGCAAATGATGTTTTAGAGGATAAGGTAAAAAAAATTGAAATCTTTGGGGATAAAATCGTAATTGAGTATACCAACGGAGAAGAAGCCTTCACTAAAAAAGAAGCCAACATTTCTATCTTTGAGACTCTCTCGAATTTAGGGGTTTCAAAAGAAAAACTTGCAAAAATTAATGTTGAAGTAAAATCATCGGGAGAAAACTGGTTTCTTATAACCTCTATAATTCTTGGTATTTTGCCCTTCATATTTTTTGCTTTTCTTTTTTGGACGATGTCTAAACAAGCAAAAAGAGGGGCAATGCAAGCATTTGATTTTACAAAAGCCAAAGCAAGACTTTTTGGAGCAGAAGGTCATCCTAAAGAAAAAATTACTTTTAAAGATGTTGGGGGCTTGAAAGAGGCAAAAGAAGAACTAATGGAAATTGTTGATTTTCTAAAACATCCAAAAAAATATTTTCAAATTGGGGCAAGAATTCCAAAAGGAGTACTTTTAGTTGGACCGGCAGGATGTGGGAAAACTTTAATTGCCCGAGCGGTTGCAGGAGAAAGCAATGTGCCTTTTTTACATATCTCTGGTTCAGAATTTGTTGAACTCTTTGTAGGCGTGGGGGCAGCAAGAGTGAGATCTCTTTTTCAAGAAGCAAAACGAAGGCAACCATCAATCATTTTTGTAGATGAACTTGACTCAATTGGAAAAGTTAGAGGTCCAGCAATTGTTGGTGGGCATGAGGAAAGGGAGCAAACTTTAAATCAACTTCTAGTTGAAATGGATGGTTTTGAACCAAATGACAAAGTAATTGTTCTTGCGGCTTGCAACCGCCCTGATGTTTTAGATCCGGCTCTTTTGCGCCCAGGAAGATTTGATAGGAAAGTTATTCTAGACTTACCCGATGTAAAAGAAAGAGAAGAAATTTTAAAAATTCATTGCAAAAACAAACCTCTAGATAAAGATGTTGATTTAGAAGAACTTGCAAAAAGAACTCCTGGTTTCTCTGGAGCAGATTTGGCAAATCTTGTAAATGAGGCTGCTATTTTGGCAGCAAGAAGAAATAAAACAAAAATATCTCAAAAAGAATTGACAGAGGCTTTTGAAAAAGTGCTTTTGGGGCCTGAAAGAAAAAGTAAAGTTTTCACTGAAAAAGAAAAGAAAATCTCTGCCTATCATGAAGCAGGCCATGCTCTTGTTTCTTTATCGCTGCCACATACCGAACCTGTAAGAAAAGTTTCAATTGTAGCGAGGGGGTCGGCTGCGGGTTATACTTTAAAACTCCCAAAGGAGGATAAACATTTTAGAACCAAGAAAGAGTTTTTAGATGAACTGGCAGTCCTGTTGGGTGGGTGGTGTGCAGAAAAATTAGTTTTTAAAGATATCTCAACCGGTGCTGCAAATGATTTAGAGGTTGCCTCTAAATTAGCAAGAAAACTTGTAAAAGAATATGGAATGTCTGAAAAATTAGGGCCAGTTGTTTTTGGGAAAAAAGAAGAGTTGGTATTCTTAGGAAAAGAATTTGGCGAAGAAAGAAATTATTCTGAAAAAACTGCCCAAGAAATTGACAAGGAAGTGAGCAGATTAATTAAGAATGCTCAGAAAAAAGCAGAGAGCATTTTAAGAAAGAAAAGAAAAATTTTAGACAAAATTGCTAAGGCATTGATTAAAAAAGAAACTTTAGAAAAAGAAGAGTTAGAAAAACTTGTCAAAAGGGCGAAAAAATCTTAAATT
>CAZHBV010000021.1:0-7833 GCA_964530855.1 uncultured Candidatus Saccharibacteria bacterium
CCCTCGCTGGGGGACGAGCGTATCCTAAAAATTGCTTTCCGAGCGTTCATTTATAACTTGAAGCGATTATTCATCAATGAGTTAGACTACACCCAAGCCACCAAATATCTCCATTTTTTAAATTGATCCTTTCTAAATTCAAACTGATACCCTTTTTTTATCAAAATTTTCCTGAGCTCACCAATTTGTCTTGGATCAAACTCCATATAAATTTTTCCATAAGGTTTTAGATGATCTTTTGCCTCCTTCAAAAAGTTTTTAATAAAAGATAATCCTTTTTTGCCGGCAAATAAAGCATTGTGGGGTTCTTTTTGTAGAACTTCCTTGTCTACCTCATTTTTCCTTTCTAAGGCAACATAAGGAGGGTTAGCTAAGATAAAATGATACTTCTTTCCACCCAAATTAGCAAAAACGTTGGATTTTATAATCCTGTATCTTTTTGGAGAAATTTTATTGAGGCTTAGATTAATCAAAATTTGGTCTAAAGATTCTTCCTCAATATCCACAAAATCAACAAATGTGTTTTTGGTATGCTTTAAAACAGCAATTCCTATGCACCCTGTACCTGCAAAAATGTCTAAAACTTTAATGTTGTAATTTGGTTTCTTTAAGGAATGAGAGGTCTTCGATTCAAAATTTGCAATATCCTTTATAGCAACGTTTGTCCAATACTCTGTTTCTGGACGAGGCAAAAAAACCTTTTTTGAGACATCTATCTTGCAACCTAAAAATTTGATCATCTCAGTTTTTCTAAAATCTTTTTAAGATTCTGTATTTTTTCTTTCTCAGAGATGCTTTTTTGCTGATATAATTCTTCGAATGTTGGCTTTTGAGTCTGATAAAATACTCCTATTGGAATTTTTGTATCACATGATGAGTAATCCCATTTTCTTGCAAGTTTTAAAGCTCTCTCAAAATCTCGAACATCATGATTTTTTTCTTCTAACTCATATACTCTCTGATTGTAAAATTCATATGTATTAAAGAAAGAAACACAAGGCTGCAGGACGTCAATAAATGAAAAACCTCTATGGCAAATTGCTCTTTTAATTAACTCTTTCAAATGACCCTGTCTTGCTGCATAGCCTCTGGCAACAAAAGTGGCGCCGGAGGCCAACATTAACTCTATTGGATTAAAAGGTTCCTCGAAGGTTCCTTTTGGGGTTGACCCCCCTTTAAATCCTTTGGGTGAAGTTGCGGTATATTGACCTGTTGTTAAAGCGAAAACACGGTTGTTATGTACAATTAAAGTTATATCTGTGTTCCTTTTTGCTGCCCAAATTAGATGAGAAATTCCTTCGTTATAAGCATCACCGTCTCCCTCAAAACCGATTATTTTAAGTTTTGGATTTGCCAGTTTAATACCTGTAGCCGGAGGAATAACTCTTCCATGAATTGAATAAAAACTATTTAAATTAATATAATCAACAATTTTTGCATGACAGCCAATTCCGCTTAAAAGAACAAATTCTTCTTTTTTGGCAAATCCTTCATTTATAAGTTCCAAAATAGCAAGTTTTGTGGCTATTTCAATTGAAAAATTACCACAGCCTGGACACCAAGTTTTTTGGGCATAAGTATTTAAATCTTTTAACTCAATTTTCTTTTTCATAATTCTTTTTCTAATTCTTTTGGAGTAAATGGTCTTGCATCATATTTTAAAATAGTTTTATCTACGTTTATGCCATGACATTTCAAAATTGTTGCAAGCTGACCTTCTGAATTTGTCTCGACATCAACTATTTTCTTAGCACTTTTGATTTCTTTTTCAATAGCCCAGATTGGAAATGGCTCAAGGTACAGAGGTTGGATTACTTTATATCCTAAATTATCTGCTGCTTCCTCAACCGCCCCGATATTTGAACCCCAGGTAATTAAAACTTTTTCGCTATTCTTTTTTCCTCCTATTTTCACTGTTTCTCTCTTTTTCATTTCTTTTATGATCGCATCTTTCTTTCTCTTTCTTTTATCTATCATCCTTACAATTTCGTCTGGTTTTTCTGTAGTGATGCCATACTCATCATGCTCATAACTTGTGGCTTTGACTGTTACATTTTTTTGTCCTGGAAATGCTAAAGGAGAAACTCCATCTCTTGTAAGAAGATATCTTTTGTATCCTTTTTTACCTTTAAAAAGTTTGGGCGATGTTTTATTGATTTTTTCCACATTTAGAGAAACAGAAAATGTACTTTCAGATAAATGTTTGTCAGAAACTAAAATCCCGGGTACTTGAAATTTCCAAACAAGATTCAAAAGTTCTCCTGTTAAATAAAAGGCTTGTTCTGCGTCTCCAGGAGCAACAACTATTCTTTGAAATTCTCCGTGCCCCGCATTTATGGCAAACAAAAGATCTCCCTGCATTGTGTAGGTAGGAACTCCGGTTGAAGGAGCCGCTCTTTGTGATAATACAATCAAAATTGGCAACTCTGCCATTCCAGCTAAACTTAAAGCCTCATTCATTAAAGCAAAACCCCCACCTGAGGTTCCAATCATTGCTCTTTCTCCTGCATAAACTGCCCCCTCCACCATTAAAATTCCGGCAATTTCATTTTCAGGTTGGACAACCTGAATGCCAAATTCATCTTTATACTTTGCTAAAAAATGTAAAATGCTAGTTGCAGGAGTCATTGGATAGGCAATATACATCTCAAGCCCCGCTTTTGTGGCACCTAATGCTATTGCTTCATTGCCGGTTAAAAGGATTTTTGGTTTTGCTGAAAGTTTGTTTAGTTCAAATTTTTTCTCTACCTCCTCAAACCCAAACTTTGCAAGTTTTATGTTCTCTTTTTGATAAGTTTCTAAATTTTCTTTTATAACCTTCTCAAGGACTTTAAAATCAATTCCTAAAATTTTACAAAGAGCTCCTAGAGCAATTGCATTTCTTAAAACTTTTGGAAACCCTAACTTCTGAACCTTTTCTAACATTTTGATACCTATGCCTTTTTGGCTTTCTATATTGCTCGAGTCATAGATGATAATCCCGCCTTTTTTTAGATGCTTTTTATGAAAATCTATTGTCTCTTGATTTAGAGCAATCAGTATATCAATATCGTTTTGATGAATTTTTACATTTTTATCCTTTGCTCTAATTATTGAAAAATTATGACCGCCCCTGATTAAGGATTGATAATCATCATAAATAAAAACAGAGTAGCCCATCCGATTTAAAATCTTGCCAATTAATTTACCAGTAAGTTTGGTTCCATCTCCTGCTTCACCTCCAATTAGAATAGAGATTTCTTCCATAGGCAAACTTTTAATAATTAATATACCTCCAGTAGAAGATAAAAAGATGACTATTTTTATTATAAACCTTTTTGAAAAAAAGAAAAAGGCGGGGTCTCTCCCCCGCCTTACTTTGGGTTCCATAAGTCTCCGCCCGGAGCAAAACGATCGATGAGGGATAATGGCTCATTTTTAGAGGAGGAAAGTATTTCCTGAAGGACTTCTACAATTTGTCTTGCTACTCGTTCGCAGGCCGGCTCTGGGATCCAATCTTCCAATACTTCTGCTACTCTGGAGAGTACAAAATTTTCCATTTTTCACCTCCTTTCTTTTTATCTGATTGTAAAGGAACAAAATAAATCAGCCCGCTTTTTTGCGGGCTGACTTCTTTGGGGATATGAATTAGATTTAGAACAAATTAAGATCTAGAAGCCAGCCCGCTTCCATAAGAAGAAGGATAATAATAAACATCCCGAAAAGCGAGACGGGCTGCCTTCTAGACTCAATTTTATTTAGCAACAAACTCATAACTATTTAAAATTGTAAACATCCAAACCTCCTTGTCAATCCACTTTACCTCCGATCTTTTTTGCTTTTTGCTTTCTACAATTCTTTCAAGTAGGATCGGAGTTTCTTATGAATTAAGGAGTTGGAAAATATTAAATCTTGGCGATCTATCTTCCAAGGATTACCTTTAAAATCAGAAACTTTTCCTCCCGCTTCCTCTACTAACAAAACTCCTGCTGCTACATCCCACGGATCAATTTTTGTAGTATAATACCCATCTACTGCACCTTTTGCCACCCAGGCTGATTCTATTCCTGCGGATCCAATTTTTCTCAATTCAGTAACTTTTGGATATATTTCAAAAAATATCTTTGCAATTCGTTTTTTATTTTTCTCGTTGCCCTCACAATAAACAATGTAGCTTTCTTTTAATTTATTTATTTTGGATACTTTAATCTTCTTGCCATTTAAATAAGCTCCATTTGACTTTTTTGCATAATAAAACTCATTAATTGCCGGAGCATAAATTGCTGATAAAAATGGTTCCCCTTTTAAACACAAACAAACACAAACTGAAAAAAGAGGGTTCTTGCCTGCAAAGTTCCCTGAACCGTCTAAAGAATCTACAATCCATAAAAATTCTTCTTTCCTTTTAATCAACCCGCTTTCTTCGCTTAAAATACTATGATCTGGAAATTCTCTTTGAATTTTTTGAACAATAAACTTATCAATTATCTTATCATAGCGAGTCACTACTTCTTTGGAAGTACCCCTTATTGCGACAAGTCGATTCTCCTGCCTAAAACATCTCAACAATCTGCCGCCTGCCTCTTTTGTAATTGATTGGATAAACTTCTCTACATTCATAGATTTAACTAATTAAAACTTTGGCTTCTTCTAACAATTTATCAAGATACTTAAAGGGAAGATGAAGAGATTCAAAAAGTTCTTCTTTTGGGTGTTCAAAAAGATTCTTAACAAGCATTATTCTCTTTTGAGAGAAAACTTCAATCATTGATCGTCTAAATGAAGGTAAAATCGTTACAGGATAAAGTTTGTTTGTCTCAACAAGTTTTTCTAGCCCTTTTCCTCTTGGATATTTCCACCCCAAAAGTTTCTGCCCAACACAATTTGAATATTTAATGACTTGATTGGTGAATTTTGTATTAGTAACAATTAAGGGATAAATTTCTAGACCGTAAAACTTTTGCATATATTTGCTCTCTTTTAAATCTAAAAATCTGGCATAGTTCATTAGAGCCACTTTTAAATCTACTCTTTCCCCAGGGTTTTTATGAAATTTACATTCTCCTATGTATACCTTATTTTGGTTTGAGGCGATAAAATCAATCTCATATAACACAGCACATTTGCCTGATAGATGAAGATTAAACGAAACATTATATCCTTCTGCTTTAAAAATTTCACCGATATATTTTTCAAAAGGAAAACCAGTAGGTCCAAGTTTTCTTATTGCTTCTTTTAAATTAAACCTAATACCAGTTGGTTTATCTTCTTGATTTAACAACTGTAGAACCCTTTTAAAAATTTTTCTTGTTTTAATGCCCGGATGTGCTTCTTTTTCTATCTCTTTAGCAATTCTAAAAGCCAATTCTTTTGAGGCTCCAGCCCTTCTTGCACTTCGATAAACTTTTTTAAACGAAAAAGGTTCTTTTTTACCTTGCGAATTGATTACATAAATTTTGCTCATTTTTGTATTATTTAGGAAATCATTTTAAAAATCTCTCCGACTGTTTTTTGTTGGATTTGCGAAATCGCTTCATTGAAACATTCTTTTAAAACCTTCTCTTGAGTTTCCCTATCAAGCTCGGGATTTAGTCTAATTTCTATCACCTCTAAATTCCCACCTAATACTACTTTTGTTCCTTGCTTTTCTGCCTCTATTTTTTCTTTTTTTATTTTCTCTTGAATTCGTTTTAATTCTCTAAATTGTTTTAGTCTTTCAAACATTTTTTTATTAACTTTTTAATTTTTTGTTTAAGAAAAGTTATCCTCCAAATAATTCAACAAAGGTTTTTGGAGTATAAATTGGAACTCCTCGAAACCAGTTAAGAGAAAGCAGGTGCTTATCGTTGCTCACAATTGCCTGTGCTTTGCCAAAATAAGCACACTCTAAAAATTTATTATCATCTGGATCTTCTTTTATTTCTTTAATCTTAAACCTTGGTTCAACTTTATTTTCTTCTCTAAAAATTTCCTTAACTTCTTTTTGGAATTTTTTTCTTGCCTTAATGTTCTTAATAATTCTTTCAACCTCTTTTTTAATCTCCTCTGTCCAAAGAGCCTGAATTTTTCCTCTTTTTATCATTTTTAAAATTTTTGCCGAGGCGCTGTCTTTATTAAAATATCCTGCCACAAAAAGATTTGTATCTATTACTATCTTCATTTCAAATTTATTATATCGTTTTTAAAATGATTCAGTTTACCACAAGTAGTTTTTTCTTTTTAAGAGTTTTTAGGGCCATTTTTAATCGAAATTTAGTTGGAGCATATAAAGTATAAAGAGTCTCTTCTTTTTTAAATTCCTCTCCTTGTTTTTTGTTTAAATAAATGCCTGCTCCTTTTGTAAATGGCGCCCCTAAAATCCGGGCAATTTCTGATAAATGATAGTTAATAACTTCCTTCACCTTCCCTGATTTTTTGGCTTTTACTTCATATATAATCTTAGCCGGCTTAATTTTATCAGAATTAATTTTTGAATCACCTCCTTGGGCTTTTACAATTTCTCTAAATTTTTCCAATGCCTTACCAGATTTTAAAGCAGATTTTGCTTTTTCTTTACCTTCACCCTTTTTGGCTTTACCCACAAGTTCCAAAATATAGCCTGCAAGCTCCACTGCTCTCTCTTCTAAATCTCTTGGGCGGTTTTCTTTCTGTTCCAAAACTAGAAGATCATCATAAACCTGCAGGGCAGGCCCAATTCCTCTTCCAATAGGACCTTTTGTATAATTTACTGAAACATAAGTTTTTATTTTAAACCTTTTTGTAATCCCTTCAAATAATTTCCTTAATTCTTCTGCTTCTTTTTTGTTTTTTATTTTTGCATATTTGTTTACTGGAATATCAATCACCAAATACTTTACTCCCATTGCCACTTTTTTAGCAACAATGCTTGAAACTAACTTCGGATAAGACTCAACCAGAAGTTGGCTTGCAACTTCAATGATTCTTGCATCTGAGGGGACAATATCTCCTGCTCCCCAAACAATACACCCTTTTGTTTTCTTAACAATTTTTATTAATTCATTGGTTGAAAAAGAAACTTTAGCTATAGTTTCCATTGTGTCGGCAGTACCTGAAGCAGAAGTTATCGCTCGGGAGCAAGTTTTTGGGATATAAATTCCATAACTTGCGACAATTGGAACAATTATCGGAGTAGTTTCGTTTCCACAAAGCCCACCAACAGAATGTTTATCGGCTACAATTCCAGGAAATTTAATCTTTTTTCCTGTCTCTGCCATTGCTTTTGTTAGATAAAAAAGTTCTTTTGTTGAAATTTTTTCAAAAAATGAAGAGGCTACAAAAAACGCTACTGCTACATCATTTAATTTGCGAGAGACAATATCGGAAACAATAGAATACATTTCTTTATAGGTTAACTCATCTCCCAAGAGTTTTTTCTGAATCGCATCTAAAGATTGAGGTTTGGCCAAAAGTGAAAATTCTAATTTCTCGCTTTCATCAATTTCAAATCTTTGGGATAAATCCTCGAAAATTCCTACCTCTCCTTCTCTAACCAATTCGTCTGTCACATCTACATACACTCCAATACTTTGTCCTTTAAGATGCATTACCAACCCATCACCTGGCTTTATTCCTAATTTTTGACAATCTAATTTATTTAAAACCACAATCCAGGCAACCCTTGCCTCAATATCAATAATTTTTGCTTTTAAATAAAAAATTGTTTTTTTCATAGGTTTTTTTAATTTAAATTTATGATCTAATTTTCCCAATAATCAAGGGCTTCTTTTAATTCTTTGTGAGCTTTCGCATATTCCTTTAAAGGAATTTTCTTCATTGTAGCTTCAATTGCCTGATAAACTGCTTTTGCTCCTGGGCCAGATCCTTTTGGATGAC
>CAZHBV010000022.1:0-7665 GCA_964530855.1 uncultured Candidatus Saccharibacteria bacterium
ATTATATCTCCTTTCTAAATCCTGTTCCAGCAGGAATTAACTTACCAATAATAACATTTTCTTTTAATCCTCTTAAATAATCAACTTTACCTTCAAGCGAGGCTTTAATTAATACACGGGAGGTCTCTTCAAAAGAAGCAGCTGACAAGAAACTGTCGGTAGTTAAAGCAACTTTTGAAATACCCAAAAGCAATTCTTCATATAGAATTGGCTTTTTGCCCTCTTTTTTAAGTTTTTCGTTCTCCTCTACCACCCTTGCAAGTTCAACTACCTCACCCGGGGTGAAATCACTTCCTCCGGCATCTTTAATTCTTACTCTTGAAAACATCTGTCTTGCAATTGTCTCAATGTGTTTGTCATGAATAGCAACACCTTGTGAAACATAAATTTTTTGAACTTCATTTACAATATATCTCTGAACTTTAGCCTTTCCTCCTATCTTATACAACTTTTTCAAATCTAAACTTCCTTCTGTAAGCCTGTCACCTTTTTCTACCTTCTCTCCTTTTTTAACAATGGGTAGTTGATTAGGTACCAATTTAAACTCTAAGACTTCGTCTTTCTTTTTTGATTTCTTTTTTTGAATCAAAGGTTTAAGTTTAATAATTTTCTCGTTTGCCTCTATTATTTCCCCGTCCACTGGTGCCATTATTGCCTCTCCTTTTGGTGTTCTTCTTTCAAAAATCTCTTCAACTCTTGGCAAACCTTGGGTAATATCTAAGCCTGCAGCAACACCGCCTGTATGAAAGGTTCTAAGAGTCAATTGAGTACCAGGCTCTCCGATTGACTGAGCGGCTACGATTCCCACTGCTTCTCCTAATTTAACCAATTTATTATTTCCAAGATCTAGCCCGTAGCAAAGTTGACAAACTCCTCGTTTTGTTTTGCAACTTAAAGGAGATCTAATTCTAACTCTATCAATATCACTTTGTGCAATAAGTTTTGCTTTATCCCAGTCAATCATTTCTCCTTTCTTTACAATCACTTTATTTTTTATTTTTATATCCTCAAGTGAGATGCGACCAACAATTTTAAACACGAAATCTTGGCCAATTTCTTGGGCATCTTTTTTGAATACAACAATACCTTCTTTGTCTTTACAATCATGTTCAACCACAATAACGTCGTGGGCTACATCAATTAAACGTCGGGTGAGATAGCCGGCAGTGGAAGTTCGAAGCGCTGTATCTGCTGTTCCTTTTCTTGCTCCATGAGTTGAAATGAAATATTCCAATACTGTAAACCCTTCTTTAAATGAACTTAAAACAGGTACTTCAATAATTTGCCCTGCAGGATTAATAACCAAACCTTTCATTCCTGCCATTTGAATTGGTTGAGACCAACTCCCTCTTGCCCCAGCATCTACAATAGCAAAAACAGTGCCATTTTTAGGTAAAGTTTGAGGAATAAGTTTCTGAATTTCAGATTTTACTCTTTGCCAAACCTCGATTGTTCTTTCTCTTTTTTCTCCTTCGGTTAGAAAACCTTTGGTATAGTATTCTTCAATCTTTTTAATCTCCTCCTGTGCTTTTTCTATAAGTTCTTTTTTCTGAGAAGGAACAACTAAATCATCCATTCCCCAACTTAAACCAGATAGAGTAGCATATTCAAAGCCTAATTCTTTTATTTTGTCTAATGTTTCGCATGCTACACCATTGTCATATTTTTGAATAATTTTACTTACAAGTTCTCTAATTTTCTTTGAGTTAAAATGCTCATTTTGAAAAGGATAATCCTTGGGTAAGGTTTCATTAAAAAGAATGCGCCCGCAAGATGTTTCTATTAATTTTCCATCAATTAAAACTTTTATTTTTGATCGGAGATCAATTAGACCTTGGCTTTGAGCCAATATAGCCTCTTCTTTGCTTGAAAAAACTTTGCCTTCCCCTTTTTTGCCAGGGACAATTTTTGTTAACCAATAACATCCAAGAACCATATCCTGTCGAGGAGAAACAATTGAAAGACCCGTGGCCGGTTTCAGAAGATTGAAACCAGAGGCCATAATTTCTCTTGCCTCAAACTGGGCCTCATCAGATAAAGGTAAAAATACAGCCATCTGGTCTCCGTCAAAATCTGCATTGAAAGCCTCACACACCAAAGGATGAATTCTTATTGCCTCTCCCTCAACTAATCTTGGTCTAAAACCTTGAATACCTAATCTATGTAAAGTGGGCGCTCTGTTTAAAAGGACGTATTTACCTTGAATTACTTCCTCCAGAGCCTCCCAAACCTCTTCCCTTCCCTCTTCAATCAGTTTAGAACCTTGTCTTACATTATAAACAATTTCTTTCTCAAGTAATTTTGCAATAACAAAGGGTTTAAAAAGTTCTAAAGCCATTTTTTTTGGAAGTCCACACTCATTAAACTTCAGATTTGGATCTCCAACAATAACAGATCTTCCTGAATAATCTACTCTTTTTCCTAAAAGATTCTGGCGGAACCTACCCTGCTTCCCTTTAAGCATATCTGCCAAAGATTTAAGAAGTCTTCTTTGACCGGTTGAAGCGGTTGTTGTATGGGCGCTTCGCATTGAGTTATCAATCAAGGCATCAACTGCCTCCTGGAGCATTCTTTTTTCGTTTCTTACAATTACCTCAGGTGCATTTATTTCTAATAAATACTTTAGACGATTGTTTCTATTAATTACGCGTCTGTAAAGATCGTTTAAATCAGAGGAGGCATATCTTCCACCATCTAATTGAACCATAGGGCGCAAAGCCGGAGGTAAAACCGGCAGGACTGTTAAAAACATCCACTCAGGTCTAATGCCATTTTTATGCATCCTTCTAAAAAGCTGTAGCCTTCTTAATGTTCTACGCAACTCCCCTTGGGTTAAGTCTTGTTTCTTTTGCTTTGCCTTTTCTAATTTTTCCTCAAGTTTTTTGATTTCTTTTTCTAAATCAATTTCTTCAAAAATTTTCCTTAAAGTTTCGGCTCCGGTTCCAGCATCAAAAATATGGCCATATTTTAATGAAAGGTCAAAATATTCAATTTCATTTAAAATTCTTAAAGGTTTAATCTCTTCTACTTCTTTTTTTGCTGCATCTCTCAACTCTTTTAATCTCTCCACTTCCTTGGCTCTTTTTTTGGCCGCCTTTATTTTCTGTTTATATTCTTTATCAATTTCCTCTAAAACTTTTTTCTTTGCTTCCTCGTCTACCTTTGTGATAATATAAGCAGCAAAATAAATAACTCTTTCTAATTTTTGAGCCGGAATGTCTAAAATCATGCCCATGCGAGATGGCACCCCTCTTAAATACCAGATATGGGCACAAGGAGAAGCCAGTTTAATATGCCCCATTCTTTCCCTTCTAACCGCAGAATGGGTTACTTCAACCCCACATCTATCACAAATAATGCCTTTATATCTTATTCCTTTATATTTTCCGCAATAACACTGATAGTCTTTCTCCGGCCCAAAAATTCTTTCACAAAAAAGTCCATCTTTTTCTGCTCTTTGAGTTCTATAATTTATAGTTTCGGGTTTTGTAACCTCACCATATGACCAAGAAAGTATTTCCTCAGGTGAGGCTAATTTAATTTTTATTGCTTTTATGTCTTCTACCTTCATAAAATTAATTTTTAATTTTAACTCAAAAGTTAAATCTCAAAAGTCAAAACCACAACTCAAAAGTCAAAACTATTTTCTCCCTTTCATTGTCAAAAGACTAGAAGCAATAATGCTGGAAAGTTCCTGCACTTCTTTTAAAAGAGGATTAATCTTTGTTCTTTCAATCTCTACGCCATCTCGTAAAAGCCCGAGCCAGTACTTTGTCTCATTTGCACTTTTTAGTGCTATCTCATAAAATTTCACAAAGTCTCTTTTTGAACTGGCTGATTTCGCCTCAATTACATTTGCGCCAATTGAGGTGGCTGCTCTTAAAAGTTGGTCTGCAATAATACGAGAGTTTCTCTCTTTTGGAAGCCTTTCTAAAAATTTAATTACATTTATTGAAAAGCAATAACATCTATATCTTAAATCGGTTTTGCGTTTTGAGCTGTGGCTTTGAGTTTTGACTTTTGAGTTTTGAGTTTTATCTTGCATTTAAGTAAAAATTAAGAAATAAAAATTAAAATTACTATTTCTCTTCTTTTTTCTCCTCTCTCATCTTAATCTCCACATTCAGCCCTAAGGATTTCAGTTCGCTTATCAAAAGTGAAAATGAAGCCGGGACATTCGGTGTTTCTATCTTTTTATTCTTTAGAATTGCCTGATAAGCATTTGCTCTACCCAAAACATCATCTGATTTAATAGTCAGCATTTCTTGTAAGGTATGTGCTGCTCCGTAACCCTCAAGCGCCCAGACCTCCATCTCTCCAAATCTTTGACCTCCAAATTGAGACCTCCCTCCCAAAGGTTGCTGAGTAATAAGCGAGTATGGCCCAATTGAACGCATATGAATTTTATCTGCCACCATGTGAATTAATTTCATCATGTAAATATAACCAACAGTAACTTTCTCTGGAAATGGCTCGCCGGTTATTCCATCATACAAAACAACTTTACCATCTTCTGGCAAACCTGCCGCTTTGAGCTCTTTTTTAATATCTTCCTCTTTGGCTCCAGATAAAGATGGGGAGATAGCCCTAAACCCTAATTTTTTTGCCGCAAAACCAAGATGTGTTTCTAAAATCTGTCCAATATTCATTCTTGAAGCAACAGATAGAGGGTTTAGAACTATATCTACAGGTGTTCCATCTTCTAAAAATGGCATCTCCTCTTCAGGTAAAATTTTTGAAATAATGCCTTTGTTACCATGGCGACCAGCAAGTTTATCACCAACTGTTATTTTTCGCCATTGAGCCACCTCAATTAAAATTCTTTTAACAATGCCTGGCTCAAGTTTATGCCCAAACTCGGGAGAGAAAATTTTAATTCCTATCACTCTTCCTTCTTTTCCATGTTCCATCAACAAGGATGTATCTTTTACATTCTTTGCCTTTTCTCCAAAAATTGCCAAAAGTAACCTTTCTTCTGGAGTTAAGTCTATTTCTCCTTTTGGAGAGATCTTTCCAACCAAAATATCATTGGGCCTAACTTCGGCCCCAATTCTTACAATTCCCTCCTCGTCTAAATCTTTCAATTTTTCCTCTGATACATTTGGAATATCAGCAGTGGTAATTTCCGGTCCCAATTTTGTCTCTCTTACGTCACAGGTGAAAGTTTCAATATGAACTGATGATAAAACATCCTCTTCTACTAATCTTCTTGAGATAACTATTCCGTCTTCATAATTATGCCCCCTAAAAGAGAGAAAGGCCACCAAAAGGTTCCTTCCCAATGCTAAAACACCGTGGTCAGTTGCTGGCCCATCTGCAATTACCTGTCCTTTCTTGACTTTATCTTTTACCTTGACAATGGGTCTTTGATGAAGGCAGGTATATTGGTTGGTAGGTCTAAAGTTAAGCAGTTTATACACTCTTTTTTGGCCATCTTTTTCTTTAATTGTTATATGCTCTGCATCCACCTCTAATACTTCACCATCTTCCTTTGCTAAAACCAAATGTCCTGTATCTCTGGCTACTTTTTCTTCTAAACCTGTTGCAACTAAAGGTGCTTTGGGGTCTATTAAAGGAACTGCTTGTCTTTGCATGTTTGAACCCATCAAAGCTCTATTTGCATCGTCATTTTGTAGAAATGGAATTAAAGATGTGGCAGCTGAAAGAGCTTGCTCAGGTGATACATCAATAAAATCTATTTCTTCTCGCTTAATTATCCCTGGTTTTCCCTTTTTTCTTCCGAATATCTCTTTTGGAATAATTCTCCCATCTTTATCAATTTCTGTGCTGGCAGGAATAATGTTATACCTTTCTTCTTCAAAAGCATTTAAATATTGAATCTTTTTGGTTACCTTTCCTTTTTCTACTTTAAAATAAGGTGTCTCTAAAAAACCAAAGCGGTTAATTCTCGCATACCCTGCCAAATGCACTACCAAACCAACATTTGGACCTTCTGGTGTTTGAATTGGACAAATTCTTCCATAATGTGATGGCTGAACATCTCTTACCTGAAGCCCTGCCCTTTTTTTGGGCAATCCTCCCGGACCTGAGGCAGTAAGTCTTCTTTTATGTTCCAACTCGGATAAAATGTTTTCATTGTCCATAAATTGAGACAAAGGAGAAGAAGCAAAAAATTGCTTGATCACTGCCATAAATGGTCTTGGGTTGATTACGCGAACTGGTGTTACTTCCTCCGAGGTCAAAGTAGACATTCTATCTTTAATAATCCTTTCCATTCGGGTTAGCCCAACTCTTGCCCTTTCTCTTAAAAGTTCGTTCAAGGATCTCACACGCCTATTACCTAAATGATCGATTTGGTCAGGCTCAGCTTCAGGTGTATTATTTAAACGAATGATTTCTCTTAAAACTGCTACAACATCTTCTTTTTTCAAAAGTCTATCTTTAATATCAATTTTCTCAGGATTCTTTGGTTTTATTTCAGGAAGTCTCTGCCAGGTTTTCCATCTACCCACTGTTGATAAATCATATCGCTCAAAATTGAAAAACATATTATCAAACAACTCTTTTGCAGTGTCTGGCGTCACCATATCGCCGGGCCTAAGACGTCTGTAAATCGTCATTAAAGCCTCTGTTTGGTTATTTGTTGGATCTCTTTTTAAAGTTTCATCAATAAATTTTATTTGACCCCTATCTATGTCTTCGAACAATGCTTTTATATCTTCATCTCTCTCATATCCCAAAGCCCTTAAAAGAGTTGTAGCCGGCACCCTTCTTCTTCTATCAATTTTTACCCCAATAAAACCTGAGGGATCTGTTTCAAACTCCAGCCAACTTCCCCTGTTTGGAATAATTTTACCTCCAAAATATTTCTTTCCTCTAATTTCTCTTGCAGCAAAAAAAGCGCCGGGCGAGCGAAGAAGTTGCGAGACAATAACTCTTTCAATTCCATTAACAATGAATGTTCCTCTTTCTGTCATTAAAGGAAAATCACATAAATATACCTCTTGGGTTATTTCTTCTTTTGTCTTTAACTTAACAAGTTTAACTGACACTCTCAGGGGGGCAGCATACGAATCGTTATTTTCTTTTGCCTCTAAAGCGCTTTTATATTTTGGCTCGCCTAGATTATAATTTAAAAACCACAACTCATATTCCTTTTTTGTGTAATCATAAATCGGAGAGATTTCATTTAATAACTCTTTAAAATCTTCTTCCCAAAAACGTCTCCAGGAGGAAACTTGAGGTTCCAAAAGATAAGGTAGAGGAAGGCGAATTTTAGATTTAGAAAAATCTTTAATTCGCATAATAATAAATGATTAATGATAATTGATCAGAGATAATTGATAATTAAAACATCAAAAACTCCTCCTCAAAGAAGGGCAAAGATATTTTATTAATTTAGAAATAAAATCTTAATTTCAAAATCAAAATTATTCTAGAATGTGAGTTAATTTTATATCAAAACAAAACCCAAGTCAAGCATCTTGTGTAAAGTGACACTTTACACAAGGGGGTGGTGGGAGACATTGATATTACTGGCCAGACAGGGAGGTTTTTTAAAAATTTAAAAATTTTTGAAATTTTTTAAATTTTGTGTAAAGTGACACTTCACACATATTCATCTTCTTAAAATATCTTAGGTGCAAAGGAGTTTCTATTTTTCCTCTCCTGCTTTCTCCCCTGTCTCTTTCTCTTTTTCTTCTT
>CAZHBV010000023.1:0-4414 GCA_964530855.1 uncultured Candidatus Saccharibacteria bacterium
CAATCTTTTTCAATTCTTGCAAGCCAAATACCTACCAACTTCCGCCACCACCGCCTCCAAAACCACCTCCTGAAAAACCTCCACCTCCTAATCCACTAAATCCGCTTCTTGCACCCCCACTCCTTCCTGCAAACATTCCTCCAAAATTTGTAATGCTTGTATTTAGAGCGTCGCAAAATGCAATAGTTGAAAATGTAGGAGTAATTCTTCCTTCATACCAAGATGGAGCCTCTCTATAAATTCCTTCAAATGCTTTTGCCCATTTATGAGTTAAATTGAAAACAATAGCATATGGCAAATATTTTTCAAAAATATGGGCTTTTTCGTAAAATTGTGCTCTGTATTTTTCTGCAGTTTTAATATAATCTCTAAAACCTAAAATATGCCAGTATGCTTCCATTCCTTTTTTTGTTCTTTTAGGCATAAAGGGAGCAAAAATTAAAAATAAAACCCCAGAAAATGCAATAGAAATTCCTAAAAGAAATCCTGTCGGCATTTGGAAAAATACAGAATGTAGTAACATAAGAAAAGGGTTAAGAAAATAAATCACAATAATGCCCAAAATTACTAAGCTAATTCCTATGCTTCTCCATTTATGGAAAACTTTATAAGGGTTGTGAGAAAAATATCTTTCATTGGCAAGCTCTTTAAAACAACTTTTATAAACTTTTGAAATTCGAAAATGCTTTCTCCGAAGTTCTGACAAAACAACTTTATCTTTTTTTCTCCCAAACAAAAATCTTAAAATCTTTTGTTCATAATCTAAAAGATCGTCCCAATCTTTAAGTTTTTCAAATTCATAATCATTTTTTTGAAACCAACCTTTCTTTTCAATCTCTTTAATTTTTATATATCCCCTCACTGCTAAATCTATTATTGTTGCAGAAATATCTGTTGGTGAAAGTTTTTGCTTTAAAATTGCAGAAACCTGGGCAGGTCTTAAATTATCTGGTGGCTCATATTGAACCATTATTGATTTTTTAAGCCGAGGATCGCGCCCTTCTTTATACCATTTGTAAAAAAGAAAAATAAAAACAAAAAGAGGAATAAAAAATGGCCA
Source organism: uncultured Candidatus Saccharibacteria bacterium (assembly GCA_964530855.1). Taxonomy (GTDB): domain Bacteria; phylum Patescibacteriota; class Minisyncoccia; order Minisyncoccales; family PEYH01; genus JAGGTU01. Next base: position 1,061 of record CAZHBV010000023.1, read on the forward strand.
GTATTTTTCTACTGTCCAACCAAATCTCTGAAGCAAAGAGGGAGAAGCAACTATTCCCTTGGGAAAACCTATCGCAATTGTTAAGCCTTCTTTTGGTAAAAGTTCTCTCTTAGTTAAAATTTCCACCTTTCCTTTTGTTATAAAGCATTCGCAATCTTTTTCTTTTGATCCATAAATTCCTGTATAACACTCTGCCTGAATTTGGTCTTCCTCTAAATTTTCGGGCAAAATCACAATTGCTTTTGCATTTTTTATAGGCACTTTCCAGTTATTACCTGTTACATTCCAATAAAGCTCGTCGTGATCTTTAAAGAATAACAATCCGTTTTGAACTTTATAAATTATTCTATATTTTTTTGTCCCCCTTACTAACTTATTTGGATCTCCAATTTTAATGCGAAGAGTTTTAAAATTTATAGAGGTTTCATAAGGATAGGCTTTACCACTTTCATCTAAGACATCTAAAACTTTAATTTTTATTTTGTCTAAAGGAATGGTTCTATAAATTCCATGGCGCTTATTTAAGCCAAAATTATATTCTATACTCTCCTCCACCAAAAAAGAACCATCTTTTTGAATTTCAATCTTTGCCTCAAAGTTTTCAATCTTCTCAAAAAAATTATAGTTTTGAAAATAAGAAAAGGCAGGTTTTTCAAAACCCAAAAAACCAAATAACAAAGCTAAGAGAAAAATAAGAATTTTGCTTTTTTGCATTGAAAGGATTTTAGAACTCAACTTTTGGAACCTTCCTTTCCTCTGCTTCTTCAATTTCAAAGAGATCCATTTTTTTGAAGCCAAAGAGTTTAGCAATTATATTGGAAGGAAAACTTTCAATCGCAATATTAAGATCTCTTACATTAGCATTATAAAATCTTCTTGCCGCCTGAATTTTATCTTCTGTATCTCTTAATTCTCTTTGGAGTTCTAAAAAGTTTTGGGAGGCTTTTAAATCAGGATAGTTTTCTGCTACTGCAAAGAGACTTTTTAAACTCTGTGTTAGCATGTCCTCTGCCTCACCTTTTTCTTTTGGTGTCTGGGCGCTCATTGCTCTTGTTCTTGCCTCAGTTACTTTTTCTAATACTTCCCTCTCGTGAGCAGCGTATCCCTTAACTGTTTCAACTAAATTGGGAATTAAATTGTGTCTTCTTTTTAGTTGAACCTCTATATCTGACCATGCCTCTTTTGCTCTATTTTTAAGCCGGATAAGTTTGTTAAAAATAAAAATGAGCCAAAGTAAAAGAAGAGCCAAAACTAAAATTATCCAAATAAGATAATTCATAAAATTAATTTAATCCTACTCTCTTATTATACGCTAGACTTTCATTCAAAACAACCCCGCCCAAAGGCGGGGTTGTTTTGGTTTTAATATCCTTCTCCTAATCCTGGAGACGCCTTCTCTTTTTCTTTCTCTGGTAATTCAGAAACAACTGCTTCGGTAGTCAAAAGAGTAGATGCCGCTGAGGCTGCATTCTCTAAAGCCGATCTTACTACTTTTGTTGGATCAATAATACCTCTTTTAAGTAGGTCCTCAAATTTAAGAGTTAGAGCGTTAAAACCAAATCCAATCTCTTTTGCTTCTTTTGCCTTCGCCACAACAATTCCTGCATCAACTCCAGCATTCTGGGCAATTTGTCTAATTGGTGCCTCCATTGCTTTTTTAAGAATTTCAATACCTGTATTGATATCTTTTTCTAAATCACCTTCTTCTTTTGTCTTGATTTCTTCCAAAACTTCTGATGCTCTTAAAAGAGCAACTCCACCTCCGGGCACAATTCCCTCCTCAATTGCTGCTTTTGTTGCCGCTAAAGCATCCTCTGCTTTATGTTGTCTTGCTTTTTGTTCTACCTCTGTTGGGGCGCCAACTTTTATAACTGCTACCCCACCTGATAATTTCCCTAATCTCTCTTGTAATTTTTCTTTATCAAACTCAGACTCTGTCTCTTTAATTTGATTTCTAATTTGTTGAATCCTTGCCTCAATATCTTCTTTTTTTCCTTTTCCCTCAATGATTGTTGTATTATCTTTAGTTGAAACAACCTTTCTTGCTCTTCCCAAATCCTCCAATCGAACACTTTCTAATTTCATTCCTGTTTCTTCAGAGATTACTTTTCCGCCTGTAACCACTGCAATATCTTGAAGCATTTCTTTTTTTCTATCGCCAAAACCGGGAGCCTTCACTGCTAAACAATTCAATACCCCTCTCAATTTATTTACAACTAAGGTGGCCAGGGCATCACCTTCAATTTCATCGGCAATAATAACTAAATCTTTCTTGCCAGTATTGGCAACTTTTTCTAAAACCGGCAGAATATCTTGAAGAGAGGAGATTTTTCGATCAGTTATCAAAATATATGGATCCTCCACTTCTGCTCTCATATGTTCTGTATCGGTCACCATATACGGGGAGACATAACCTCTGTCAAATTGCAATCCTTTTACAATCTCTTTCTCAAGCCCAAATTTTTTGGATTCCTCAACTGTCACTACTCCATCTTTTCCAATCTCATCAATAACTTCGGCTATTAAATTTCCCAACTCAGAATCCTCAGCAGAAATAGTAGCCACCTTTACTATCTCGTCTTTACCTGAGACTGGCTTAGAAATGTTTTTTAAATATTCCACTGCTTTTTTAGTAGCCATTTCAATTCCTCTCTTTAGAGCCAAAGGGTTGGCACCTGCGGCTACATTTTTCAAACCTTCGCTAACAATTGCCTGGGTTAAGACTGTAGCAGTAGTCGTTCCATCTCCTGCTATATCATTGGTTTTTGAAGCCACTTCCTTTACAATCTCGGCTCCTAGATTCTCAATTTTGTCTTCGAGTTCAATCTCTTTGGCAATAGTTACTCCATCATTGGTAATAGTTGGAGCACCAAACCCTTTATCTAAAACAACATTCCTTCCTCTTGGGCCTAAGGTTACTTTTACAGCATCTGCAAGTTTATCAACGCCTGATTTAAGTTTTTTTCTGGCTACTTCTGAGTAATGAATCTCCTTGGCCATAAGATTAAACGGAGCTTGGTTTTTAATTCCCTTGCTCCGTAAGTTAATTTTACTCTTCAATGATGGCTAAAATATCTTCTTCTTTGGCAATTAGATATTTTTTGTCGTCTATTTCAATTTCTGTGGGACCATATTTTGTAAAGATAATTCTATCTCCGACCTTTACATCCACAGGAATAACTTTACCAGAAGAGGTTTTCCTTCCTGGCCCCACAGCAATTACTTTCCCCTCCTGGGGTCGCTCTTTTTCTGCACTCTCTGGCAATAAGATGCCGCTTTTTGTTTTTTCACCTTCTTCAATTGGTTCGATTAAAATATGATCGGCTAATGGTTTAATTTTCATATGCCAATTTT
>CAZHBV010000023.1:4514-7369 GCA_964530855.1 uncultured Candidatus Saccharibacteria bacterium
TTAGCAGTCTCGACCTTTAATTGCTAATTTTCTATATCTATTTATTATCCTGAGTTTTTTATTTTGTCAAGAGGCAAAAGAATTTAAAAGGAGTTTATTAAATTGACCAGATTTTCTTTTTTTGCTAAAATATCTTTAATCTGATGAGAAAATTGTTACTACATATTCTTTTAGGTATTTTAAGTTTATATCTTATAGCAGAGTTTATCCCAGGCATCACATTTACTGGGCCAATAAAGAATTTCCTATTGGCAGGCACAGTTTTAGGAATTCTGAATTATCTTATCAAGCCGATTTTGTCGTTCTTTCTTTTCCCCATCAACCTCTTGACTTTTGGGCTGGGTGGGTTAGTAATAAATATTGGGTTTATGTTTTTGGTTCTCTGCTATTTTTTTGGCTCTAATTTTCAAGTAAGCGGATTCTTGCCTCTCATCTTAGCAACAATTTTGACTTCCTTTATTTATACTTTTCTTTTATATTCTACTAAAGAGTTTTATCATGAATAAATTTTTAATCGGTGCTCAAATTATAGTTTCTTCTCTCCTGATATTGAGTATTCTTCTTCAACAAAGAGGAGCGGCTTTAGGTTCTGCATTTGGATTTGAGGGAAGTTTTTATGGAAAAACACGTGGACTAGAGAAAAAGATTTTTCTTTCCACGGTTATCTTAGGAGGTCTTTTTATTATCCTCTCGCTATTAAATCTTATATTATAACTTGCGGAAATTGCCAAAAAACGAAAAATATAATAAATCGGGCTTACCACTTTTATTAACACGTATTTATAGCTTAGAAAAAAAAGAACGTCTTTTGTTTGGGTTTTTTTTCTTTTTATTTGTTTTGTCAATTATTTTATTCATTGCTGATTTTTATTTCAAAAACACCTGCATTGTACCAGCCTTCGGTGGAACATTAAAAGAAGGAGTTGTTGGTCAGCCCAGATTTATTAATCCAATCTATGCAGACAGCAACGACGTAGATAAAGATTTGGTCAACCTTATATTCTCCGGATTAATGAGGTATGGCAAAGACGGCAAGATAGAAGAAGATATTGCCAAAAGTTACGAGGTTAAAGAAGGTGGAAGGGTTTACATAGTCAACCTAAAAAAATCTGTATTCTTTCATGATGGCAAGAAACTAACCGCAGACGATGTTATTTTTACAATTAAAACTATCCAAAATCCGGATTTCAAAAGCCCGCTTTTGGCTAAATGGCTTGGGGTAGAAGTAGAAAAACTTTCTGATTACCAGATTAAATTTACTTTAAAAAATCCATATCCGGGCTTTTTGGAAAATCTAACCTTAAAAATTCTTCCGGCCCACATTTGGAAAAACATATCCTTCCAGAATTTTCCCCTCTCCCCTTACAATTTTGAACCAATTGGCTCTGGACCATATAGATTTAAATCCTTAACAAGAAACCCAGATGGTTCTATAAAGTCGATTCTTTTGGAGAGAAACAAAAACTATTACCAGAACCCTCCCTACATTAGCCAAGTTGAATTCTTTTTCTTTCAGAAAGAGGAAGATTTATTTAAAGCAGCCAGGGCCGGATTAATAGATTCTTTCTCACCTATTTCTTTTAAAAATCTATCATTTGATTCGTTTTATAAAAAATACTCTTTTTTGCTTCCTAGATACTTTGCTCTTTTTCTCAATCCAAACCAGAACGAGTTTTTTGCTCAAAAAAATATAAGAAAGGCTATTTCTCTAGTTATCAACAGAGACAAGATCGTTCAAGAGATTCTTAACGGAGACGGGAAACCCGTAAATTCTCCTTTCCTTCCTACAATTTTTAATTTTACACCACCCGAACAAGAAAGCTTTAACCCAGAAAAAGCCCAAGAATTTCTTGAAAAAGCGGGGTTTAAAAAACAAAATGGCAGATGGCAAAAAGTCAAAGAGGCTCAAAAAATGCATTTTACAAAAACTCTTGTCTATGGCTCCAAAGGAAAAGAAGTTGAAAATCTTCAGAAGTGTCTTGCTAAATTTGAAGATATCTATCCTGAGGGCAAAGTAACAGGTTATTTTGGAAAGAAAACAAAAGAGGCAGTGATAAAGTTTCAGGAAAAGTATAAAGATGATATTTTAAAACCAGCAGGGCTCAAAAAAGGCAATGGAAGAGTAGGTCCTGCAACACGGACAAAACTAAATGAGGTTTGTATTATTAAGCCGGAAGAAATTATCCCCTTTAAAATAGTGATTACAACAGCGGATAATCCCCTCTTAACTTCACTGGCAGAGGAAATAAAGAACCAATTAAGTTCTTTTGGGATAGAGACAGAGATAAAAATTTACGAGATTACTAAGATAAAGCAAGAAATTATAAAAGAAAGAGATTATCAAGCGTTATTGTTTGGACAGGTTCTAGGAATTATTCCTGATCCATTTCCATTTTGGCATTCCTCTCAACGAAAATATCCCGGGCTTAATCTAGTAGATTACCAAAATAAGAAATTGGATAAAATTCTTGAAGAATTAAGAGAAACTATGGACAAAGAACAAAGAAAGGAATTGTTAGAAGAGGCACAAGAGGTTTTGCTCTCTGACCTCCCTGCCATTTTTATTTGCAATCCAAATTATCTTTATTTTGTTTCAGAGAAAGTAAAAGGTATTGAAGGAGGGCTCATTCCAAACCCATCTGCTCGCTTCTCTCAAATTCAAAATTGGTATATTAATACAAGGAGGTCTTTTAGGAAAGAAAGGTAATTTTAGAGAATTAGGAGAAACTTATAAAAGCAAAGCGAGGAAAGCAATTTTTAGGAGCATCCGCAAAAAGCGAGGCAACAAGTTTCAAAGTAGCTCCCGCAGGCGGCTGAGCAGGGTCTCCGAGCGAAGCGAGGAGTCAGCCGCCCAG
>CAZHBV010000024.1:0-7363 GCA_964530855.1 uncultured Candidatus Saccharibacteria bacterium
GTTGACAGACATAAAAGGAGCAATCGATGGTCTTAAACAGCATTTTACCCAAAGAAGATAAGGAATAAAAAACTGGCCCAAATCTGGGCCAGTTTTTTTGCGGAGGGTGCAGGACTCGAACCTGCAAGGGCGTAATGCCCACTGGTTTTCAAGACCAGCGCCTTGCCAATTCGGCCAACCCTCCTGTTCTCTAATCTCCTAAATTTAACAAATTTTTAATTAAAAAGCAACTATTATTTAGACATTTCTTTAATTTCCTCTACAATCTCCTGCATATTCATCTCTTTTGAACCATCTACCAAAATTATATCTCCTTCTTGAATAATTTCTTGGACTTTTAATCTTGCTTGATGAGTTGTATCAAAACTGAAAATATTTTCCTCAAGAAGTCCTTTTTTTCTTGCTCCTTGAGCAATGAACTTTGCTCTGGGACCAACAGTAAAAAGTAAATCTGTACACTTTGCTGCATATTCTCCTATTACCTCATGTGCTTCTGGTGAATATTTACCTATTCCTATTACATCACCCAAGACAGCTATTTTGCGAGAGCTCTTGCCAATTTCTTTTAATGCCAATAGCGCCTCAATCATAGAATACACACTTGCACTTTCGCTATCATCCAAAATGAGAGTGTTTTTAATACCTTTAATAATTTTTCCTTTACCCGCAGATGGCTGGTAATTTTTGAGAACCTTGACTACCTCCAAAAAATTAACATCCAAATTTCGGGCTACTCCAAAAACTGCAAGGGCTGCGTAGATATGCTTTTTGCCAAAAAGACAGTTTAGCCAGACAGGAATTACTTTTCCTTCAAAATTTAGTTTAAAGTTTGTTCCTTCTTTATCCAGAGTAATATCTGAGGCTCGAAGATCTGCTCCTTTATCAAACCCAAAAGTAATATCTTTTATATTCACAAACTCATCTATTTCCCTGGCTGTTTCGTCATCATAATTTAATACAAGAAACTTCTGTGGTGAAAGTTTTTTAAGAAATTGTAAAATTTTATCTCTTTTTATTTTCTCTCCTGCAAAAACAATATCTTCTGGAGGGATATCACCAAGCGGTGTTACGACAACAATTTTTATTTGCTCTAAAGGAAAAATTTTTACAACCTTTTTAATCTCCTCTGCTTCTGCTGGAATAATTAAAATTTTGCTCTTTGCAATATTTAAAGTAGTTTTTAAAGAAGGAGAAAAAGTTAATTTTGATATTCTAAATTTAAGGCTTTTTAATACACAAAAGATGGCTTGAGCAGCATCCTCAGCATAATTACCTGTAACTATAATTGCTTTTTGCTTACCAAATAAAAGAATAGTTTTTATTAAAAAATGAATCATCGTTTTTCAATATAATCAGGTGGAATTTGATAGTAATTAATAATATATTGAGCCATTTCTCTAAAAATAGGAGCGGCTGAATATTCCGAGGTGCTAGTGTTTGGATTATCTAATTTTACAAGAATTAGAAATTTGGGGTCAAATGCTGGGAAAAAACCCACAAAACTCTGCCAGGTTTTCTCGCTGTATCCCCGTTTATTTATTCCCAAAGCAGTATAAGGAATTTGCGAAGTGCCGGTTTTTCCGGCAATCCAATATCCGGGTATACGAGCTTTCTTGCCATAGCCTTTTTCTACAACCTCAATTAACATTTCTGTAAGTTCCAAAAGGTTTTCTTTAGAGAAAACATTTTTTCTAACAATTTCCGGTTGAATTTTCTTTACAACTTTACCATTTTCTCTAATTTCTGAAATAATATGCATTTTCAAAACATTACCTCCGTTTGCTAAAGCACAAAACCCTCTTGCGAAATTCAAAGGGGTTAAGGCAATACCTTGACCAAATGAAGCAGTGGCAAAATTCACCTTATAGCCCTTTTGAAGTTCCAAATTTGCGGAAAAAATCTCTCCTTCTAATTCCACTCCGGTTGGCTCAAAAAAACCAAGTTTTTTAATATATTCTAAAAATACTTTATCTCCAATTAAAGATTCTGCAAACACTGCACCCGTATTGATAGACCACTTAAGCACTTCGGTCATTGTTTTTCTTCCCCATTTTCTTTTTTTATAGTTATAAATAGTCCGCCCTCCTACCTCAACATAGCCTTCATCAACGTATTCGGTTTTTGGGTTAATTTTACCTTGATTTAAAGCAATAGCCATTGTAATTGGCTTAAACATTGATCCCGGCTCAAACAATGACTGAATTGCCTGATTTTTAAAAACAGATAAATCCTCTATTTGAGAATAGTTATTGGGATCATAAGTTGGTAGGTCCGCTAAGGCTAAAATTTTGCCAGAGGTAGGCTCAACTACAATGATCTGTCCACCTTCTATCTTCAGTTTTTCTTTTGCTTTTAGAAGAAGGCTTTGAGCCTGCAACTGAATATTTTTATCAATGGTCAGGACTATATCTTTCCCTTTAAATAAATCCTCTTCTGGTTTACTAAAATGAAAAATACCTAAATCCTTTTTTACCCATGCTTCTTTGCCTGTTAAAATTTTATCAAAATATCCTTCTATGCCATATCTCCCCTTGCCTTCGGCATCCACAAAACCTAACAGATCTGCTGCCAAATTACCGTATGGATAAAAGCGATACCTTTCTTTCTTTAAATATATTCCTTTTAGATTTTGTTTTCTTAGTTCTTCTGCTTCTTTTTCTGTAACTTTCTTTTTCAACACCACAAAAAGCCTATTTGAGGTCTTTAATTTTGCAAGAATTTCCTTCTTTGGAAGGTGCAAAATTTCTTCTAATATATTGGCGGTCTCTTTAACGTTTTCTATTTGAGCGGGGTTTGCATAACATAGAAACCAATTCTTATTGGTGGCCAATATAGTCAATTTCCCCTTATCATAAAAAAGAATATCTCCCCGAGGACCTAAAACTGACTCAACAATTTCTTGTTGCCCTGTGGCCTGTGCTTTATAGAAATCGTCATGAATGATTTGAAGATAGATGAGTCTTCCTAAAATGACTCCTCCAAAAATAAAAAAAATTGTAAGAATAAAATTAATTCTCCAAAGACGAATTAAACCCGGCATAGTATTATTTAGATGCTACAGGTCCTTTTGTTGCTTTAATATATTGAACTTGAGAAATTTTTTCAAAATTCAAATCCTCGGCTAACTTTTCTAACTCAAATAAAGGTTCTTTATTTGAAACTTCCAACCTTATAAAAGAATTCTCTTCCCTCAACCTTTCATGTTGATTTTTTAAGGAAGTCAACTTACAAGCATAATAAGTTAGATTGGAAATTTGAAAAATATATATACCACCAAGCAGAACTGTGATAAAAATAGATAGTTTCCATATTTTATTGAATTTCTCTTTTGTCATATAATTTGTGCTGCTCTTAATTTAGCCGACCTTGAAGAAGGGTTTTGTATAATTTCTTCCTCTGTAGGTACAACAGGTTTTTTGGTAAGAATTTTTAATAGACCTTTCTCTTTTGCTTCTAAGAATTTTTTCTTTACAATTCTATCTTCCAATGAATGAAATGAGATAATCACAATTTTTGCTCCTTTCTCTAAAATTTTTGGCAAAAAAGTCAATGTTTCTTCTAAATTACTTAACTCTCTATTTACGGCTATCCGTAAAGCCTGGAATGTTTTTGTGGCTGGATGAATCTTAAGTTTTCTTTGTAAGGCTAATGGAATACTCTCTTGGATAATTTTTATAAGGTCAAATGTGGTTCTTATAGGCTTAATTTTTCTGGCTTCTTCGATGTTTTCTGCTATTTTTTTGGCAAACTGCTCTTCTCCAAAGTCTCTTAGAATTTTCTCAATTTTTTCTTTCTCCCAATAGTTTACTATCTCAAAAGCCGTAAGTCTGTTTGTTTGAGGGTTAAATCTCATATCCAACGGCTCATCTCTTTGAAAAGAAAATCCTCTTTTTGACTCTTTGATATGCCACAATGACATACCCAGGTCCAACAGAACTCCATGAATGGGTCGAAACTGATGCTTTTCTATAACTCTGGGGAGGTTAAGGTAGGACTCGTTTACCAGAATCAATCGCTCAAAGATTTTAGGGTTCTCTTTTTCAAGCCTATTTTTTGTGATTTCATAAAGTTCTGGATCAATTTCAATTCCAAGAAGTTTGCCTTGGGGTTTTATCATTTCCAAGATTTTCAGCCCATGTCCTCCTTCACCAAAAGTAGCATCTATAAAATTTTCGTTTGGTTTTGGCCCAAGATATCTTATGACCTCTTTTTGAAGAACCGGGATATGCATTTTTATAGCGCAAAAGTCAAAGCGTAAAAGTCAAAACTGAATATGTTTAATTTTTTTATTATTTAATTTTTTCTTTTGTTGAAACTTCATTAGTTTTGAGTTTTTATTTACACTCCCAGTTCTTTAAGTCTTTCTGCTATATCCCCTGCTTCTTTTTCGGTTTTCTGTTGATACTTCCTCCAGGATTTTTCGTCCCAAATTTCGATCCTATTTGCAATTCCAGCCACAACTACTTTTTTCTTGAGGTCTGCATACTTTGTTAAATATTCAGGAATAAGAATCCTTCCCAAAGCATCAATCTCAACTTCAGAAGCTCCTGCCAACATTATTCTTGCAAAACCTCTTGCATCTGCTTGCGATAACGGAAGTTTGCTGATTTTATCAGCCAATTTTTCCCATTCTTTTTTTGGAAAAAGAAAAAGGCAGTTATCTAATCCTCTTGTTATAACTGCCTTTTTACCTAATAACTTTCTAAACTTGGCAGGAATTGCCAGCCTTCTTTTTGTGTCTAAATTGTAAGTATATTCTCCAATAAACATTTTTCCACAGGGTAGCAGAGTTTTCCCCACATTTTTCCACAGACCTACCCTCTTTTCCACTATAATCCACAAAAAGATCCTTGTCAACCACTTAACCTGTGGAAAACCCCTCCTTCTTTTGGAGGGGTTCTAAAAAGATAACTATCAACTAAATTTTTCAGAGAGTAGTCGGCTGGGTAGATTTCATTTCTTTCTCCCTTCTTTTTTTAATCATCCAGAAAAGAAGATAAAAGATAGCCATAAATAATGCTACAATGCCAAACAAGATCAGAAGCAACCAAACTAACCAGCCTTTTAGTACATCCTTTAAAGCCGCAATCATTGCTCCTTTTAATCCTCCTGCTGTCGACGAAGCCTCCTTTATTGTAAACCTAACCGAATCTGAAGCAGAAAGTCCATCTCCTTGAACATAGGCTAAACTCTCAAGGGTGCTAATATCATGGAGCAATTCTTTTGAGGCAATCTTTCCTTTAAAAGTAATTGTTTTTATAGTCTTTGGTTCTATGTTTCCAATGTTAACTCCACTTTCTAAATCACCAAGTATGGCTTGTCCTTCTGATTTTGCTTCATCTAAATATTGAATTTGAGATGGTAAATCTATTTTCACATTAAGATTTGAAAGAGTTTGCTCACCATGATTTGAAATTACCAAAAGAAAGTCAACTATATCTCCGGCTTCTACTTTTACCTCATTCTGCCATTCTGTTGGCTGTTTTTCCAATTTAGCAAGGAGTGAAATTGACATCCCTTCAATTTTACAATCCTGAGGACAAGAACAAATATCCTCCTGGCAATTGCATACCCCATCTCCACAGTGCTCGCAGCTTTTACAATAATCCTGAGAGCCTACAGGGCAAGTTGTACCATCACATTTTAATTCAGAGACACATTTTCCATTTTCGCAAAAATCCTGAGTACAAGTGTTGGCGTCTGTGCAATCTCTATACTTGTCTTGTTTCTGATTATTTGAATCGTACCACCAGAGAGAATTACCTACACAAACTTTTTTGTAATGTTTTATATAAGAAGGCCCTGGTGATACACAAGTTGATTTATATTGGCATTTCTGGTACCCGGGTCTACATACTTCATTAATTGTGCAATAATCTGCTACTCTCCAGGAAGTCCACTCAGACCAACTGCCCCATCTTCCATTACAAGAGGCGCTATTTCCTGAACAATATCTAAATTTAGATCTTGTTCTCTTTCCAACATCTTTGCCACAGCCTGTACCCCAAGGACATCCATACTGTGTCTCTATTTTCACATCACAAACAGAAGTTTCTGGTTTATAATGACATCCATCACAACAAGGACCAGAGGAACATTCACACTTCTTTTTACATTCGCCATTTACACAAGTCTCATCTTGAGCACATTCTTCAACTAACCGTATATCTGTGTACTGATTAGAATAGCATGCCCCATTTGCACACCCTCTATCATAGCAGGTTCTCTTCTGATAAACTTTATTTCCTTGACAATACTTATCTTGCCAATCGCCACAGGAATCCTCTCCACATTCTTGATATTTAGAAAGAGGCTGATGAGTAGAACCTGAAAACCACCAGACATCATTTTCAAAGCAACTTAGATAATTTTGGGGTGTTTCACAGGTTGAATCATAGATGCAGCTATATGTGCAAGTCCCATTTGAACAATACCAATTGGGTCTTTGATTTGAGGCGCAATTTCCGTATCCGCAATTTGTAGGTCCTGAACATACCTCCGGAGATGACCACTCTAAACATGCATCTGAGTCATAATTACCGCAAATTTGTCTGTGGGTAGAATCATAACATCTCAGTTGACCCACATATGAACATTCGTTTGTACAAGAAGGCTGACATGAGGAAACATTGACATTAACACAATAAGGAGAGGTATTTGCTGTTTCAGTGATTCCCTGCGGAGTTTTACCATAAACTTGTCCACAATATGTATAAACTCCTGGAGTATTTTCAATAATCGTCCAGGTTTTTGTACCTGATGTACCGCTTACATCCTGCCAATGCCAATTTCCTTGAAAATAGGCATAAAAACCGGATAATCCATCATCGTCTTGTCCTGAAATTGTTAAGTTTATTTGTTGACCAACACACAAAGATGTTGGAGAGACAGAAAGCGTGCCTGAAACAGGATCGTTTTGAGGTTGACAGGTTGAATCTTCAACACAACGTGATTCTTGCTCAACATCACACCCATCTGGGTTGCAATCTCTTGTTCTTATTTGATACATTTGGTTTGCAGCACATCCGTCTTTTCCACATCCTTGATTTTGCCAATCTGACCAGGCAGAACATTCACACTGTGGCTCGTTTATTGTAACAAAACATGAGGCTGTTTTTGTTTGATCGCCAGAGGTAACAGTTACAACTGCACAGTAATTTCCAGGGTTAGAAAAAGAAGTGGAACAGATTTGTTGATTGCCTTCACATGAACCTGTCCATGAATATGAATACTGACCCGTGCCTCCGGTTGCAGAGGCTATGAAGTTTACTACTTGATTAACCTCCGCTGGGTTTGGTTGTGCTTGGCAAGTTACATTTAATTGCGGGTATCCACAATCTTGAGGACAATTTGAGGAATTTTC
>CAZHBV010000025.1:0-7205 GCA_964530855.1 uncultured Candidatus Saccharibacteria bacterium
GGTGACCAACATGAAGCCCGGCTCCGGACGGATAGGGAAACATATCTAAAATATATATTTTTGGCCTGTCCGAAAAATCTTTGGCTTTAAAAATTCCTTTCTTTTCCCAAAATTCCTGCCATTTTCTTTCTATCTTTTGAGGTTCGTATTTTGCCATATTTGTCTATTTTATCTAAAGAATTATCAATAATCAATGATAAATGATAATTTTATAAAAAGGCCTGCCGCGAAACTCGAGGTGACTGAGGGGCAGTGGATTTTTGCCTATTTCACCTCCTTTTTTGCGGCAGGCCAACTTTGTTCCGATAGTCTTAACCCTTGATTGAGAAAGAACATATTCAATGCTACCTTTTTATCAGAATAAACAAATTTTTACACTTAATTTTTTTTAGCTTATAATTGAAATATGTACAAGCTTTATAGGTTAAGAAATGATCTAAAACTCTTGTCTATTCCCTATAAAGGCACTCGGGCTGTTTGTGTTTTAGTTTTGGTGAAGATTGGATCGAAATACGAGAAAAAAGAGATAAATGGAATTTCCCATTTTCTGGAGCATATGCTTTTCAAAGGAACAAAAAAACGCCCCACCCAGAAAGAAGTGGCGGAGGTTTTAGATAAAATAGGAGGAAGCTATAATGGTTTTACCTCTGAAGAATATACCGGTTATTATGCTAAAGTTTCAAAAGAACATCTGGAAACTGCTATAGATTGGGTTTCAGATATTTTTCTAAATTCTATTATTCCTGAGAAAGAAGTTGAAAAAGAAAGAAAGGTAATCTTAGAAGAATTAAATATGTATAAAGACAATCCAATGGCAGAAGTGCAAAGATTGTGGAAAAAACTTTTATATGGAGATCAACCAGCAGGATGGGATGTTATTGGTACAAAAGAGAGTCTGCAGAAAATTCAAAGAAAAAATCTAATAAATTTTATGAAAAAGAATTATCTTGCCCAAAACACTTTAATCTGTGTGGCGGGGAATTTTAAAGAAAAGAGAGTAAAAAACCTAATCATAAAATATTTCTTTAATATTCAAAAGGGAAAGACTCCGAGAAAGCCAAAAGTTATTGAAACACAGAAAAGTCCAAAAGTTCTACTTCAAAAAAGAGATACTCAACAAACTCATCTCTGCATAGGCACGCGGGCCTTTTCTCTTTTTGATAAACGTAGATATCCGTTGTCTCTCTTGGCCTCCATTTTAGGAGGAATGATGTCTTCAAGATTGTTTGTAGAAATAAGAGAAAAACGTGGGTTGGGATATTATCTTTCAACACACTATGAAGCAGATCCTGACACTGGATATTTGGCAACTTTCTTGGGAGTAGATAACCAGAGAGTAAAAGAGGCAATAAAAATTGTAGTGGAAGAATACAAGAAAATTAGAGAAAAAGGTGTAACTTCAGAAGAGTTAAAAAAAGCAAAAGAATATCAAAAAGGGAAACTGGCCTTGTCTTTGGAATCCTCTGATGCCCAGGCTTTTTTCTATGGGGTTCAGTATATTTTACAAAATAAAATATATTCTCTTGAGGAAATTTATAAAAAGATTGATAAAGTTAGAGAATCTGATATTCTAAAGGTAGCCAGGGAAATTTTCATTCCCAAAAAGTTGAATTTGGTAATGATAGGACCTCATAAAAGCAAAAGATCTTTTCAAGCAATTTTAAACCGTCTCTAAATATGGAAGACACAAATCAACAAAAAATATTAGAAATTTCTTGGGTTACTATATTAAGAGTAGTTACCGCTTTTGCTGTTTTGTATTTTCTCTTTTTAATTAAAGATCTTCTGGTTTGGTTTCTCTTTGCTCTAATTATTTCGGTTCTCTTTAATCCCGCGATTGACTTTTTGCAAAAAAAACATATCCCCAGAACTTTAGCTGCAATAATAATATATCTTGGCATTTTTTCGTTGCTGGGTATCTTTTTATGGCGGTTGGCTCCGATCTTGCTTTCTGAATTTAAAGTATTCTCAACGCGACTACCAGAATATTTTGAGAATATGTCTCCTTATTTAAAAGGACTTGGCATTAAAACAGCCGAAAAGTTCCAAGATTTTAGCCAGTCTGTAGAAACTTTACTATCTAGAAGCTCGTCTAATATCTTTACTGCTTTGGGTAGTTTTTTTGGAAGTGTTTTCTCGGCATTTACCATTTTTGCAATTGCCTTTTTCCTGTCATTAGAAGAAAGAGGGGTGGAACGCACCTTGTATTTAGCGGCTCCTCATAACTATAAAGAGAAGGTTTTAAAGGTCTGGCAAAATGCTCAGCGAAAAATTGCTTGGTGGTTTGGGGTAAGAGTTTTGGGAGTACTTTTTGTAGGTATTCTTACAGGTATTACTTGTTTTGCATTAAATGTAAAATATGCAGCATTTTTTGGAATTTTAGCAGGTATTTCTGATTTTATCCCTACCTTTGGTCCTCTTTTTTCAGGAGCCATTATTGCTATTCTCATCGCCTTAAAATCTCTCCCAAAAGCTCTTATTTTTGTTCTTGCTTTCACTCTTATCCAGCAAATAGAAGGACATGTGCTTCTTCCTGTATTAACAAAAAAATTCCTACGTCTTCCTCCTGCCTTAGTTTTAATGGCAATTTTAATTGGTGGAAAATTATGGGGTGTTTTGGGATCTATCTTAGCAATACCTTTAATAGGAATGCTGTTTGAATTCATAAAAGGGTTACTTAAGAAAAAAGATCATCAACAAGTTTCTCAGATTAGTTCAGAAACTTCTTCTTAAAATGGCTAAACTTTATGTTGTTGCCACACCTATAGGCAATTTAGAAGACATTACTCTTCGTGCACTTAAAGTTTTAAAGAATGTAGACATAATTCTGTGTGAAGATACAAGAGTTACCAAAAGACTTTTGGGGCATTACAGAATTGAGACTCCTCTTTTGAGCTATCATCAACATAGCAAAATAAAAAGAATAAATTTAATTTTACAATTTCTTAGAGAAGGGAAAGATCTAGCGTTGGTTTGCGATGCTGGAACTCCAGGAATTTCTGACCCAGGCAATAAACTAATTGAGAGAGCCATTAAAGAATTCGGTGATCAAGTAAAAATCATTCCTATTCCTGGAGCATCTGCTATTACAGCCGCAGTTTCCGTGGCTCACTTTTCAATGCAAAAATTTGTGTTTTTGGGATTTTTGCCAAAAAAGAGACAAAATAAGATCTTAAATGAGATTGCCTTTTCTAAATATCCGGTTATTATATTTGAATCACCTTATAGAATCATTAAAACCCTTGAAAAACTACATTCACTAAACTCTCAAATAGAGGTTGTGGTGGCAAAAGAATTAACCAAATATTTTGAAAAAGTTTTCAGGGGAAATATAAAAGAAGTTATAGAAGCCTTAAAAAAATCAAAAACAAAAGGAGAGTTTACCATAATTATCAACCCAAAGAAGTATGGAACAAAGTAAATTTTACATTACAACCAGTATTGCTTATACAAATGCTCCGCCTCATATTGGGTTTGCTTTAGAACTACTTCAGGCCGATGTTTTGGCAAGATATAATCGGATTCAAAAAAAAGAAGTTTATTTTTTAACCGGAACAGACGAGCATGGAAGCAAAGTCGAAAAGGCGGCAAGAGAGAAAAATTTAACACCTCAAGAGTTTGTAGATCAAATTGCCCAAAAGTTTTTAGAGCTTACAAAAACTTTAAATATTTCGAATGACGATTTTATTAGGACTACAGACAAAATTAGACACTGGCCTGCTGTGAAAAAAGTATGGCAAAATCTGAGCGAAAATGGAGATTTATATAAGCAAAAGTATAAAGGACTATACTGTTCTGGCTGCGAAGCTTTTTTAACAGAAAAGGATTTGGTAAACGGAAAATGTCCCAATCATCAAATTAAGCCTCAAGTTGTAGAAGAAGAAAATTATTTTTTCCGGCTTTCAAAATATCAAGAGAAATTAAAATCAATTATCGAAAATGAAGAAATTAAAATAATTCCTGAAGAGCGAAAAAAAGAAGTCTTAAGTTTTATTAATCAAGGGTTAAAAGACATAAGTTTCTCTCGTTCAAAAGAAAAACTAAAATGGGGGTTTCCCGTACCCGGTGATGATTCTCAAGTTATATATGTGTGGTGTGATGCCCTAACAAACTATATTTCTGCTTTAGGTTATGCAGATAACTCCGAACTGTTTCAAAAGTTCTGGCCGGCAGATGTTCATTGTATTGGCAAAGATATTTTGCGGTTTCACGCTATTTATTGGCCGGCAATGTTGCTTTCGTTAGACCTCCCTCTACCAAAGACTATCTTGGTTCATGGTTTTATTACTGTTGAAGGACAAAAAATGTCGAAGAGTCTGGGCAATGTAATAGATCCTTTTGAATTAGTAGAGAAATACGGCCAAGATGCTGTAAGATATTACTTGCTTCGAGAAATTCCTACCACAAAAGATGGTGATTTTTCCTATTCAAAATTTGAAAAAAGATATAATGATGATTTGGCAAAGGGGTTGGGAAATTTAGTGGCAAGAGTTATTGGAATTGCCAGAAAACTCAAAACTCAAAACTCAAAACTCAAAACCACAACCCAAAACGCAAAACTCCAAAATATTGTTAAAATAGCGCAGAGAAAATATCATAAGGCAATAGAAGAGTTTAAACTAAATGAAGCACTGATAGTAATTTGGGAGTTGATTGGATTCTGTGATAAATACATTGAAGAAAAAAGGCTCTGGGAAGAGAAAGAAGAAAACAAACAAGAAATAGGAAATTTAGTAGAGACAATCAAGGAAATAGCAAAACTTTTGGAACCATTTCTACCCAAAACCTCAGAGAAAATTGTAGAACAATTAGAGACCGGCGATCTTACCCCATTATTCCCCCGACTTTAATTAGTTTTGGCTTTTGACTTTTGCATTTTGACTTTTCATTATGTTCGATACCCACGCCCATCTTAATTTCAAAGCCTTTGACAAAGACCGTGATCAAATTATCAAAAAGTGCCTTCAAGAGAATATCTGGATGATAAATGTAGGCACTAATTTTTTTAGTTCAAAATTAGCAGTTGAAATTGCAAATAATTACTCAAAGGGAGTGTATGCGAGCGTAGGGTTGCACCCAATAAACATCTCAAATCTCAAAAGTCAAAACTCAAAACCACAGCTCAAAACTCAAAACTTTAAGAAAGATGAAGATGTTTTAGAGGAGAATTTTGATTATAAGAAATATAAAAAATTAGCGGAGAATAAAAAAGTTGTGGCAATAGGAGAAATAGGCTTGGATTATTATTACAAACCAAAGACAAAGCGAAGGCAAAAGGAGTTCAAAGATAAACAAAAGGAAATATTTCTACAACAATTGGATCTTGCCAAAGAGTTAAACCTTCCTATTATTTTTCATTGTCGAATGGCACATCAAGATCTTATAGAACTCTTAAAGCAGAAAAATATAAACGAGAAACAAAAAATTGAAGGAGTTGTTCATTGTTTTACCGGAAGCTGGGAACAGGCGGAAGAATATTTAAAAATGGGTTTTTATCTTGGCTTCAATGGGATCATTTTCAAATTGGATTTAGATGAAGTTATTAAAAAAACGCCGCTGGAGAGGCTTTTGATAGAAACAGATTGTCCATATTTAACTCCACCTGGTTTTGAAAATGAAAGAAATGACCCAAGAGGGGTAAAATTTATTATTGAAAAAATTGCTAAGTTAAAAGGCTTGAGCTTTGAGGAAATAGCCCAAGAGACTCATAAAAACGCACTCTGCTTTTTTAAAATCAACTATTGATGAAGCTCTTTCTCCCAACGATAGGCAATCTTTACATTTACCTTGTATTCAACAATTCTCCCATTTTCAATTGATACTGTCTGTCCTACAATTTTTGCACCTGTCACATTCTGCTTCTCCTCACAAGCATGATCAATTGCATTCTGGAGAGCGTCCTCAAAACTATTGGGAGAGGTGCCAATAATTTCTTTAACTTTTATTATAGCCATAAAGTCAGTGGGTAGTTTGTAGTGGATAGTGGGTAGTAAACGACCTTTATTATTTAATTATTTCAATTAAAGAATTTTTGTCTTTTCTTGGAGGAGGTGGAGGTATTTTTTGAGGATATCCTACCGGAATTATTGCCACCGGAATCAAATTTTCTGGCAGATTCAAAATGTTTTTAATTTCTTCCTCATCAAAAGCACCAACCCAACAGGACCCAAGACCTTCTTCCTCTGCTACTAATAAAAGATTTTGGACGCTGGCAGCAACATCGCAAAAAAGATAATTCTCAAGCCCCCTTTCGCCGTAATACCTTTCAATGTTTTTGTCTCCGCAAGCAACGATTACAAGCGGCGCTTTTTCAATAAACATCTGGTACAAAGAAGCCAGGGCAATTTCTTTTTTAATTTCGTCATTAAAAACAAAAAAGAATTTTCTCATCTGTTTATTTCCGGCAGACGGCGCCCAGATTAATGCCTCAACCAATTTATCAAGCACCTCTTCTGAAATTGGATCTGGCTTAAATTTTCTAATACTTCTTCTTTTTTTGATAACTTCTAATACAGACATATCTTTTTATTCTATGCCTTTTCTTTCTAATTGTAAATTTAAAGATTTTCTTTTCTGTCTTAATTTTAATCAAAATTATGCCATTTTGAGAAATTCGAGCCAAAAACCCAGAAATATCAAGGCCTCCGAGAGCCACCTTAACGGGGACTGTCCCCTTTTAATTTTAGTAAAAATCGCTCAAAAAACATTAAAAATAAAGTTCGCTACAGATTGCGAGAATAAACCATTTGTAACGCTGAGGCTTATTTTTTCTAATATCATCCATCCTAAAGGTTTCTGATAAAAAGGATTAAACAGGTCTGATAATTTCATTCCTTCTGACAATTCAAGATTTTGTGCTATTGGATTGAATATAAAAGTATTAGTTAAATAAGGAATTAATACAGGCGTAATAATGACAAACATTAGAACGAATAAAACAATTCCTTTTCCCCACTGCTTCCATTCTATTAATTTTGTTAGCTTCGTGGCTAGAAAAAACAAACCAAAAGAGACAATCAGTACAACAAAAGGAGATACGAAACAGAAAATTTTAGTACCTCCTGTGGGGTAAAGGCAAACGAATATGAAATAGAATAATTCATAGAGCAACAATGCTTTAACCGCGCCTATTAATTTAACATTTTTATAGAATGCTTTGGTTAAAAAGTAAAAGATGGGTATCTCAAGAAGAAAAATTACTATGA
>CAZHBV010000026.1:0-5667 GCA_964530855.1 uncultured Candidatus Saccharibacteria bacterium
GAAGAAAGAAAACCGGGATCAATTGGTTCTGCCTTTCCTCAGAGAGTCATTAAAGGCAAAAAAATGCCCGGAAGAATGGGAAACGAAAGGGTGACAATAAAAAACTTAGAAATTGTTGATATTGACAAAGATAAAAATTTACTTGTTATAAAAGGAGGAGTGCCGGGAAGAAGAGGAACACTGCTTGAGATTCAAACCACAAACAGTAAACGATAAACTTTAAATCTTATGAAAGTTAAGGTTTATAACCAAAAAGGAGAAGAGATAGGAGAGACAGTTTTACCAAAAGAAATTTTTGGAAGAGAAATTAATCCTGATTTAATTCATCAGGTGGCTGTTTCAATGATGGCAAATCAAAGATCACCTTGGGCACATACGAAAGATAGAGGTGAAGTAAGGGGAGGAGGAAGAAAACCTTGGTCTCAAAAAGGCACAGGCAGAGCAAGACATGGATCAATTAGATCCCCAATTTGGGTAGGTGGAGGAATAACTCATGGACCAAGAAAAGAAAGGAAATACGAGAAAAAAATTCCAAAGAAAATGAAAAGACTAGCTTTATTTTGTGTTCTTTCTGGAAAACTGAAAGATAAAGAATTGTTTGTTTTGGATAAGTTGGAACTGGATGCACCAAAGACAAAACTTATGGCAGAAGTTATAAAAAATTTAAGAAAAAAATTATTAAAAAGAGGAAAAATTCTCATTGCTTTAGCGAAAAAAAATGAGACAATTGAAAGAGCCACGAGAAATTTGCCTGATGTTGAAATAGAAGAAGCAAGGAATTTAAATGTTTTGGATTTATTGAATCATAAATACTTGATTTTATTAAAGGATTCTGTCAAGGTAATCAAAGATACATTTTTAAAATAATATGACACCATTTAAATTTTTAAAAAGAAAAAAAGAAGAAAAAAAGCCAAAAAAGCAAGAAGAAGTTAAAGCGGCAAAAAAGGCAGAGAAAGAAAAAATAGAAGAAAAAGAAGCAAAAGAGAAACCTATAGAAGAAAAATCAGTAAGAAGAGGAAAAGGAGAAGCGAAAACAACAATGGCATGGCGATATATCGTGGCACCTCATATTACAGAAAAAGCAACTTTACTTGGAGAGAAAGAGAATCAATATATTTTTAAAGTGGTTAAAGATGCCAATAAAACAGAGATTAAAAAAGCAATTGAGGAACTTTATAAGGTAAAGGTTGAGAAGGTAAGAATTATAAAAGTGCCAAAGAAAAAAAGAAAACGGGGTAGAACCGAGGGGTGGAGAAAAGGATATAAAAAGGCGATTGTGAAGATCAAAGAAGGTCAAAAAATTGAGATTTTACCAAGATAAATATGGCAAAAACATCGGCAAAGCAAATATTGACTAAAAAAGAGCCTGAAAAAGCTTTGCTTTTACCTTTGAAGAAAACAGGTGGGAGAAATGCACAAGGTCGAATTACAGTAAGGCATAGAGGTGGTGGAGTAAAAAGGATGTACAGAATTATTAATTTTGGGCAAGAGAAAATAGATATTCCTGGAAAAGTTGTTGCGCTAGAATATGATCCAAACAGAACCGCATATATTGCCTTAATAGAGTATCAAGATGGTAAGAAAGGTTATGTTTTGGCCCCTCAGGGATTAAAAGTCGGAGATGAGATTGTTTGTGCCGAAAAAGCGGAGATCAAACCTGGCAATAGAATGAAGCTTAAGAATATCCCTGTTGGAGAAGAAGTTCATAATATTGAAATTGTGCCGGGACAAAAAGGGAAGCTCGTAAGATCTGCCGGTACCTCTGCAAAAATTTTGGCCCATGAAGGTAAATATACTCACTTAAAAATGCCCTCAGGAGAGATACGAAAAATTCATTCAGAATGTTTTGCATCTATCGGAGCAGTTTCTCATCCAGAGCATAGATTTGAAAGAATCAAGAAAGCAGGGATAAAAAGATTAATGGGTATTCGCCCAACGGTTCGAGGATCAGCTATGAGCCCAAAAGATCATCCTCATGGTGGAGGAGAAGGTAGGGCTGGTGTTGGAATGCCAATGCCAAAAACTCCGTGGGGTAAACCTGCAAGAGGAGTCAAGACAAGAAGGAGAAAACATACAGATAAATTTATTCTTCAGAGAAGAAAAAGATGAAAAATCCTAAGCACCAAATCCTAAACTCTAAACAAATCCAAATGACAAAAATCCAAAATTTAAAACATTTAATTTTGAAATTCGAATTTTGAATTTGTTTAGGGTTTAGATATTAGAATTTAGGATTTAAAAATTATGGCAAGGTCGCTGAAAAAAGGTCCATATATTGATCAAAAATTGTTGAAAAAGATAAAGAAAATTAAGCCTGATGATAAGGTGGTTATTAAGACTTGGGCAAGAGATTGTACTATCATTCCTGAGATGGTTGGTTATACTTTTGGGGTACATAATGGGAAAGATTTTATCCCTGTGAAAGTAACGGAAGAAATGGTAGGGCACAAACTTGGCGAATTTGCGCCTACAACAAAGTTTATAAGGCACGGTGGAAAGATGCAGAGGGAATTAGAAGCAAAGGCTAAAGAAAGAGAAAGAGAAAAAATGAAAGAATAATATATGCCGGAAGTTGTTGCAAAATTAAGACATCTAAGGATTGCTCCTCGAAAAGTAAGGCTTGTGGCAGATTTGATAAGGAAAAAGCCGGTAAATGAAGCACTGGTAATTTTAGATTTTACAAGAAAAAAAGCCGCCCTCCCTTTAAAAAAATTGCTAAATTCTGCTATTGCCAACGCAAAAAACAATTTCCAACTTGATCCATCAAACCTTTATATTTCAAAAATTACTGTTGATGAAGGTCCAAAGTATAAAAGATGGATGCCAAGAGCAAGAGGCAGAGCGGATTTAATATTAAAAAGAACGAGTCACATCACTCTTGTTCTTTCAGAACAAGGGAAAATCCAAGCTCCAAAATCCAAACCCAAAAATTAAAAATTAAGAATTAAAAATTAAAAATTACATCGTGGCTCATAAAGCGCATCCAAAAGGATTAAGACTAGGGTATATTGAAAACTGGGATTCAAGATGGTTTAGCAATAAAGATTTCTCTAAATATTTAGAGGAAGATTTTATCATTCGAGAGTTTTTGACAAAGAAATTAAAGGATGCTGCTTTATCTAAAATAGAAATTGAAAGATCTCCAGGAAAAGTCTTAATTCTAATACATACCGCCCGTCCTGGTTTAATTATTGGAAGAGGAGGTAGGGGAGTAGAAGAGTTACAGAAAGCAGTTTTGAGAGAGATTTTAAAGAAAAGCCCCCTTAAAAATGAAAAAAGACAAATTCAGCTTGAAATAAAAGAAGTAAGAAATCCATGGATTGATGCAAATTTAGTTGCCCAGTGGGTTGCTCAAAGATTAGAAAAAAGGATTCCTTATAGAAGGGTTTTAAAACAAGCCCTGGATAAAGTAACAAGCTATAAGGAAGTAAAAGGTGCAAAAATTGAAGTTTCGGGTAGGTTAAATGGAGTAACAATTGCAAGAAGGGAGTGGTTACAAAAAGGCAAGTTACCTCGTCAAACCTTGAGGGCAGAGATTGATTATGGTTTTGCTCAAGCATTTTGTACTTATGGAGTGATTGGAGTAAAGGTCTGGATTTATAAAGGAGAGAAGTTTGAATAATAAAAACTCAAAGCGCAAAGCTCAAAACTCAAAGCCACAACTTAAAACTCAAAACTTAAAACTAATGAAGTTTCAGCAAAGGAAAAAATTAAATAATAAAATTAAACATATTCAGTTTTGACTTTTGCGCTTTGACTTTTGAGCTTATTATCATGCTTCAACCAAGAAAAGTCAAACATAGAAAAATGCAGAAAGGTCGCTCAAAAGGAGTAGAAAGTCGGGGAACAACTCTTGCCTTTGGAAGTTTTGGTTTAAAATCAATGGATACAAAATGGATTACTGCCAGACAAATTGAGGCAGCAAGGCGAGCAATTATTAGATATCTAAAAAAAGGAGGTAAACTTTGGATTAGAGTTTTCCCTGATAAACCAGTTACTTCAAAAGGTACAGAGGTGCCAATGGGAGGTGGGAAGGGGAGTGTAAGCCATTATGTTTTTCCTATAAAGCCGGGAAGAATAATTTTTGAACTGGCAGGAGTAGATGAGGAAATCGCAAAGGAGGCTTTTAAAAAAGCAAGCGCAAAGTTGCCAATAAGGACTAAATTTGTTAAAAAATCATGAGAGTAAAAGAGATAAGACAAAAAACCATTGAGGATTTAAGGAAACTAGAAAAGGAGTTGAGAGAAAAATTAAGAGGACTAAGGTTTGATCTTGCTTCAGGCAAGGTTAAGAATGTGAGGGAAATTAGGGAGATTAAAAAGGATATCGCGCGCATTTTGACAGTTATTAGGGAGAAAGAAAAACAATAAATCCAGTTTTTGGAGAGTAGGTGATTAACAATGTATGGTTGGAAAGCATTTTAAAAAAACGCTCAGAAAGTAATTTTTAGGAGCCGTTCGCTCACCCAGCGCGCTCGCTCACTTACCTCGGCCTTCGCTCTCTCGCTCGCCTATGCTCGCTCGAACCATGCCCGCTCAGGCCTCGGATGCTCCATAAAAATTACTTTCTTCGCTTTCTCTTGTCAGCACTTGCCTCGCTTTCATAAAGATGCTCCTAAAAATTGCTTTCCTCGCTTGACAATTTTAATTGATAAATTATAGACAGATAATTATGCCAAAAAAACGATTACAAGGTGTTGTTGTTTCAGACAAAATGCAAAAAACAGTGGTTGTAAAGGTGGAAAGGCAAAAGTTTCACCCTAAATTTAAGGTTTACTATAGAGTACATAAGAAATATAAGGCTCATGATGAAAAAAACGAGTGTAAAGTAGGAGATATAGTTGTAATTGAGGAAAGAAAACCTTTATCAAAAGAAAAAAGATGGCAAATAGTTGAGATATTAAAGCGAACTCCAATAAAAGGAGAAGTTAAAAAGAAAGAGGCTGAAAAAGAAACAGAGAAAGAAAAGACAAAAGAAGAAGCCGAGAAAAAAGAGAGCAAAGAGAAAAAGATAAAAGAAACATCAGAGGAAACAAAAGCAAAATAGCATCTAAAGCTTTTACTATGATTCAGGCGCAGTCAAAACTAAAGGTTGCTGATAATACTGGAGCAAAGATAGTCCAGTGTATTAGAGTGTTAGGAGGAAGCCAGAGAAGATATGGAGAAATTGGAGATGTTATTGTTGCGGCAGTAAAAAAGGCAGAGCCAGGAAAAATAGTAAAGACTCATGATGTAGTAAGGGCGGTTATTGTGAGACAGAGAAAACCTTTTAGAAGAAAGGATGGCTCTTATATTAGATTTGATGAAAATGCTTGTGTAATTTTGGACGGAAAAACTAAGAATCCAAAAGGGGGAAGGATTATTGGGCCTATTCCAAGGGAGCTGAAAGAAATGGGTTTTACAAAGATAGCCTCATTGGCAGAAGAATTAATATAAATTAAATGTCGGAGAATATGTTAAAAGAACACTCGGCAACAAAGTTTCAAAGTTGTCGACTGTCTGAACCTTAGCGAGAAGCCGCTCAGAAAGTAATTTTTAGGAGCCGTTCGCTCGCCCGGCGCGCTCGCTCACTTACCTCGGCCTTCGCTCTCTCGCTCCGCTTAAACCTCACCCGCTCAGGCCTCGGATGCTCCATAAAAATTACTTTCTTCGCTTTCTCTTGTCA
>CAZHBV010000027.1:0-5644 GCA_964530855.1 uncultured Candidatus Saccharibacteria bacterium
TGCAATAATGCTAAAGAATGCACAAAGACATGGACATTTACTGAATCAACCTCGGGCTACCCTGGTTATGTTAAATATTACTATGGTTATGTCTATGGAAGAAAATTAAATGGTAGATTAGAAGGAAGTTACACTACTCCTTATTATGTGAAGGTGATAATTTCAAGTGAGAGAAGTGAGAAGTTGCCTGATTTGGTAATAGAGGATATTTTCTACCAGAGCCCCTATATAAAAGTTAAATATTGTAATAGAGGAGAAGGTTGGAGTAGTTCGGATTTTCTAATTAAATTAAGAAATGAGGCTACAGGTAAAGAGTACGGAGGCAATTCCTATTATAGATTTTCTGTTCCTCAACCAGGAGAATGCAAAACTACAGGAGGATTAACTCCTGGCTTAATCGGGTTAAGGTATGGTCAACAGGCTACAGTAACAGGAATAATTGATTGGGAAAAAAGAGTAAAAGAGTCAAATGAAGAAAATAATAGGTTTACTAAGACAATTGGGGGAGGTTCGGCTACTATCAGTTTAGAAGAAATTTCTTCTCAGATTGCTTCTCTTCAAGAGATTCTTAGGAGATTGATGGATATTTTAGAAAAGCCTTAAGGAGAGAAAGTTGATGGAATTGAAGGCGCCCGCTGAAAGCGGGCGCCTTCAATTGACACTAATTGATTAAAAACTAAACTAATATGCCAATTGAAAAATCTGCAGGAGCAGTTGTTTTTTATAAAAACAAAGAGGTCGAATATTTGCTTTTGCATTACCCAGGCTCAACAGAAAAAGCCAAAGATTATTGGGATTTTCCAAAAGGGCATATTGAAGAAGGAGAATCAGAAATTGAGACAGTGAAAAGAGAGGTTTTTGAGGAAACGGGATTAAAAGATATAAAAATCATACCCGGTTTTAAAACTAGTATTAAATATTTTTTTCAAAAAGAAGGGAAGAAAATTTTTAAGATAGTTGTTTTTTATTTAGCAAGGGCTAAAACAAAAGAAGTCAAAATCTCTTTTGAACATATAGGGTTTGTATGGCTCCCTTTTGAAAAGGCAGTTGAAAAGGTAACCTATAAAAACGCAAAAGAGGTATTAAAAAAAGCCCACAATTTTTTGGAGGCCTCACGCAAAAAAGTTAAATGAGTTACTTTTTTGCTTCTTCAACTATTTTCTCAAAAATTTCAGAGTGTTCGTTGGCAAGAGTAGCTAAAACTTTTCTATCAATTTCAATATTTTTTTTCTTCAAAGCCCCCATAAGCTTACTATAACTTAACCCCAATTTTCTTGCCGCAGCGTTAATTTGAACCTGCCATAATCTTCTCTTCTCTCTTTTTTTAGCCTTTCTATCCCGATAAGCATAACTCCAAGCATGTAAAAGCGCCTCACGTGCCAGTTTGAGTTTGTTTTTTCTCCCCCACCTAAACCCTTTTGTGGATTCTAAGATATGTTTTCGTCTTTTTGTATGGATTGTTCCTCTTTTTACCCTTACCATAATAATCAACCGTTGATAATTGTTTCATTTTCTTTTTGGAAAATACAAAAATCTTTTTATTATCTTTGCTTCATCTTTTGATAGTTCTACCCATTTTCTTTTTTCTCTTATTAATTTCCCTGGTTTTTTTGCCCGGAAATGGTCCTGTCCCGTAGCCCTTCTTAAAATCTTTCCTGTTTTTGTGATTTTAAATCTTTTTAGAATTGACTTCCTTATTTTTGCCTTCATGTTGTTGTCCCTTTTTAATTATTAGATAGAAGCCACTGGGGGTCTTTCTTAATTCTTGTTCAATCTCAAAGCCAATATAAGTTTTCAAGATTGCTAAAAATTTGTCAATCTTTTCTTTAGCAAACTCTCTTAAACCTTTTTCTCGGCCCCTTAAAAGCATTTCGATTCTTACCCTATCACCATCTTCTAAAAACTCCATAGTTTGTTTTGCTCGAGTTTCCATATCATGAGGAGAGATATTAAACCGTAGCCTTATTCCTTTTACCTGCGAACTTTTCCTTCTCTTTTCTTTCTTTTTCTGCTGATATAAAAACTTTCCATAATCGATTAATTTACACACAGGGGGATTGGCTTTGTCAGTAATGAGAATTAAGTCCAGAGAACGCTCCTTGGCTAGTTGGAGCGCTTCTTTTTTTGACATTATTCCTATCTGTTGGCCTTTTTCATCTATTACACGTACGGTATCCGCCCTTATTTGATTGTTGAGAATAATTCTTCTCTGAATGTTAAGTCTTAATTATTTTTTGTGGGAAAATGTTTAGGAAGCAAGTTTTCGCTGTCGCGAAAATTTGGTGTGGAGGTGGGGGGATCGAACCCCCGTCCAGAAGCTTTACCAAAACACTTCTACAGGCTTGTCCTGTTTTGGTGTCGGTCTTAGATTAAAAACAGGCAAAAATTCTAAGACCCAGAGTCCCACGATATAGTTCAGTGCAATTCTTTGGGACAAAGAATTGCACCTAGCCTGAAATATGACACCTTCTCTTCCTTATCAGGCATCAGGAAGAAGGTGGCTTATGCTTTATGCATAGGCATATGCTGGTTGTAAGTTGGCATTTCTTTTTGAAGAGCAAGGTAACCCGCCTGCATGGATTGCGCCAAGCAAGACGGGCGGGCCTGCGTGTTTTGGCTCCGGCTTCTGTCGAAACCTTTCACCCCCAACTATTAAGAAATTCTAAATCCAAAATTCTAAACCCTAAACAATTCCAAATTAAAATTTTTCTTTTATTGCTCTCCTTATCTCCCTTTCTATTTCTCTTTTTTTGATTTCTTCTCTTTTGTCCGGCTTCTTTTTTCCTTTCGCAATTCCTATCTCCACTTTGATTTTACCAGCCTTAGTATACAATCTTAATGGAATAAGTGTCAACCCTTTCTCTTTCGATTTTCCCAAAAGGTATTTAATTTCTCTCTTTTTCAAAAGGATCTTTCTTGCTCTTTCTGGATCATAATCTGAGGGAGTATTTTTGGGCTGATAAGGAGGGATATTTACATTTATAAGATAAGGTTCTTCTCCTTTGAAGACCAAAAAAGATCCTTTAAGGTTTGCTTTTCCTTCTTTTACAGACTTTACCTCTTGCCCATTTAAAACTATCCCTGCCTCAAAAGTTTCAAGGATTTGATAATCAAAACGGGCTCTTTTATTTTCTGTTAATATCTTCATTTTTTTATTTTATCATAATGCTTTTGAAAGATATACAACGATAATTTAAATAACTGCTCGGAAAGCAATTTTTAGGATACGCTCGTCCCCCAGCGAGGCACTCGCTCAAATCCTCGGCAAAATTTTCTCCCACGCTTTGCGTGGGAGAAACCATGCAATTTTGCCTGCGGATGCTCCTAAAAATTGCTTTCCTCGCTATTACGACAATAGACAGAATAATTTTCAGGGGTTAAACTAAAATTGATGCTCAAAAAAGAAATTCAAGAAATACTTAAACGAGCTTTACAAAGTCTTAAAAAAGAAGGAGTTTTAGTTTTTGATAAAGTAGAAAGCATTCAGGTTGAATATCCAAGAGAAGAAAAGCATGGTGATTATGCTACAAATGTGGCTTTGATGCTTGCTAAAAAAATCGGGAAAGATCCTCTTAAAATAGCCAATTTGATAGTTGATCAAATTAATAAAAAAAGAACAAAAAATTTATTTGAGAAAATAGAAATAAAGCAGCCGGGATTTATTAATTTCTTTATTTCGCAAGAGTATTTACAAAAATTGCTAATAGAAATTATAAAAAAAGACCAAGATTTTGGAAGATTGAAAATTGGAAAAGGAACAAAAACAAACATTGAATTCATCTCTGCAAACCCAACAGGAGAACTTCATATTGGAAATGGCAGAGGGGCTTTCTTTGGAGATGTTTTAGCCAATGTTTTAGAATTTGCAGGGTTTAAAGTTGAGAGAGAATATTATATTAACAACGCAAGATGCAATACTCAAATACAGATTTTAGGGAAAACGGCTTTAGGGAAAAGCAAGGCATATTTAAGCGATTATCTAAAACAAAAAATTAAAAAACTCCAAAAAAAATTGAAAAAAACAGATGATGAAAAAGAGGCCGGATATCTGCTTGCAAACGAGATTCAAAAAGATATTAAAAAATTCATTGAAAAAGACCTAAAAATAAAATTTGACAATTGGATTGAAGAAGAAAGTTTTTTTCAAAAAAGTGAGATTGAAAAAACTTTTAAATGGCTTGAGAAAAAGGGTTTAGCCTATCAAAAAGACGGTGCTTTTTGGATAAAAACCTCAAGGTTTGGGGATAAAAAAGATTGGGTAATTATTAGAGAAAATGGCCAGCCAACTTATTTAATGTCAGATATTGTTTATCACAAAGACAAGACAAAAAGAGGGTTTAAAAAGATTATTGATATTTGGGGAGCAGACCATCAGGCTCATGTCTCAAAGATGAAGGCGGTAATGAAAATATTAGGATTTAAGGGGGAATTTGAAGTGCTCATTTCTCAAATTGTTACTCTAAAGAAAGGCAAAAAGCTTTCAAAAAGAAAAGGCGAGATCGTTACTTTAAAGGAACTTATAGATGAAGTTGGGCTTGATGTAGCAAGATTCTTCTATCTTCAAAAAGCTTTAGATACCCATATGGAGTTTGATTTAGATTTGGCAAAAGAACAATCGGAAAAAAACCCAGTTTATTATATTCAATATGCTCATGCAAGGATTTGCTCCATTTTAAAAAAATGCAAAGCTAAAAATAAAAAATTAAAAATTTCAGTTCAAAATTTAAAATTACTCAATAATCCGAAAGAGATAGAGTTAATAAAGCAATTGATAATTTTTCCCGAAATTGTAGAAGAAATAGCAAAGTCATATCAGGTGCATAGATTAACACATTATGCAACACGGGTGGCGGGAGCTTTTCATCAATTCTACCAAGAATGTCGCGTGCTGACACAAGATGAAGAAGTTACCAAAGCACGACTTGCTTTGGTTATGGCAACGCAAATAGTTTTAAGGAATCTCTTAAAACTCATAGGTATTTCTTTACCCACAAAAATGTAAGTTTAGTTGAAAAAAACACAAGAAAGTGATAATTTAGAGAATTAGAAAGAATATGAAACAGGAATTAGTTCAGAAGGAAAAAGAAACTCTTTTATTTTGGAAAAAAAATAAAATTTTTCAGAAAACGCTTCGTGGAAAAAAGCAGAATTTTGTTTTTTATGAAGGGCCGCCTACTGCTAATGCAAAACCAGGGGTTCATCATGTTTTGGCAAGGGCTTACAAAGACATTATCTGTCGCTATAAAACAATGCAAGGTTATAAAGTGCTAAGAAAAGCCGGTTGGGATACCCACGGCTTGCCGGTGGAATTGGAAATAGAAAAAAAATTAGGACTTAAAAACAAAAAAGACATCGAAAAATACGGAATAGATAAATTTAACCAAGAGTGTAAAAAATCAGTCTGGCAATATGTAGGAGACTGGCGAAATTTAACCGAGAGAATAGGATTTTGGCTTGATATGGACAATCCTTATATTACTTACGACCCTTCTTATATTGAGACTCTTTGGTGGATAATAAAAGAGATTTCCAAGAAAGGACTTTTGTATCAGGATTATAAAGTAGTTCCTTATTGTCCGAGATGTGGGACATGCCTATCTTCTCATGAGGTGGCACAAGGCTATAAGAAAATCAAAGAACCAGC
>CAZHBV010000028.1:0-5329 GCA_964530855.1 uncultured Candidatus Saccharibacteria bacterium
TATCCTCCTCAATTTTCACTCCCCAAAATTCTGCGATAAGATGTTCTCCAAGAGATTGATTTTTCTTTTTTACAATTGCACCAAAGGCTTTTTGTAAAACCGCTTTCACCATAGTCCCTCATTTAATTATTAATTACAAAACTGGCAAACTAACTAAAAGGTTTAAATGTTAGACAATTATACAATTATACTAAAATAAAAATATAAAAGTAAATAACAAAGAAAAGAGCTGCCTTACTTGGCAGCCCTTTTTGGTCCCTTTATCGTGGAGGCATAAAATACGGGACAATGGGCATAAAAAAGTACAATGAAGGTACGTCTAGGAGAAGCCATTCATCTTCTCCTTTAAGTCGAATCTTAACGTTGACATAATCTACTTGGGGCTCGGGGTCGTGATATCCTGTCCACCATTTTTCGATCATTTCCTTGAACCATTCTACACTTTTATGATCAGGGGAAGGCGGAAATACCGAAAAACTCATAGGAGAGTCGTCGTAGATCAATTCTGGAAAGACAAACGTCCAACCGCCCATAGGGTTTCTGGTGACAACAAAGTTAACCTTTCCCTTTGGTGGGATTGTAATCGGGATATTCGAACGACCGAAAGCAAAATCTGTCATACTCTCTGCAATCCACCCCTGATCATACGACAATCCTGCTCTGTATTCCACTCTTCCCTTAAATGGCGCATTTCCTATGTTTTCAAAATATCCTCCTATCCTTTCCCTTTTATCATTATACACATAATAAGCCTTGATTATCGGACGTGGTGGAAGGAATATAGGTTCTTTGGGTTTCTCAACCCTAAGAATCACCTTATCCCCTCTCAAGATAATCCTTACCTTAAGACTGCCCCCGCCTATAGTGTTTAGTTTTTCTATAATCCTAGCTGCCTGAGCCCTGGATCCAACCTGAATTTCCACGCCAGAACTACTAATATAGGAAATATGACATCCTTCCAGATATGCAAAATCATGCAAAAACCCTGTGGCAGTCCCAGAGAAAAATCCTTTCAATAAACTAGCAGAAAGTTGAAAAGTATAAGTGTAGCCGGGTGCAGTTGCAGTAAGTTCTACATATCCATTTTGTGCCATGTACCGGAGATCTATTTCCTCTCCCTCTCCGCTCCAGGTAACTGTAGTGCCTAGGGTATTTACCCAAACTACCGTCATCACTATCAACGCTACTAATCCCTTTTTCACTTCGGTCCCCTCCTTTTTTCTTTATCTATACTTGTAAAGCTACCGAAAAAATTCTACTACTTATGTTGAAATTTGTCAAGAAAACAAAGAGGGCGGTTTTATAACCGCCCTCGTATCCAAAAGGTACTGTGCTAACTAATCAATGACCAGACATATTGAGATTGTTTGCGGTGGAGAAACCGTTGTTGTACAGAATCTCAAGCGCAACGCTTCCGCCTCCAATTGTAGCGCCGAATGCGTGTAGTTCTGTGGGTGCTGCGCCCCAAAGTCCAAAAGCGCCACTTCCAGTGCCCTCAGCGTGTGCATTAAGATAACAACCTGCTCCTTCTCCGAACCTCCAAGAAGAGGCTCCTCTGGCCTCGCTTGACATTAAGGTAACATCAATACTTCCGGTACCTCTTGCATAGAAACCCGCGCTATAATCCGGGTTTCCTGCTCTGATATAGTGAAGAATCCTGAAATAATCGCCAGATGCGCTCCATTGATTGTCATTTTGGAAACCATAGTTATGGGTAATCATATCGGCGTAATTCGTACGAGTGTTAGTAGCGAAAAAGCCTGTGCCAGAAGTCTCAAGATATGTGTACGTAACTTGCCCCTCTGGGCCGTACATTGGCTCCCAGCTGTCTTGTCGTTCCATTATAAACTCAACATATCCACCACCATCGATATTGGCTCTTACCTTCGCTCTCACTGTATCCACATTGTAGTTGTAGGGGTTGTTGTCATAATCAATGCCATGAAATTCACCAAAGATATAAGAGCCACCTGTCAGCAAACCAGCATAAGCGTCGTCACCTGCATTAAAATCTATCTTAATGTTTCCACCAACGACATCCCAATTGAGATCCACGGTAGTCTGGGCGAGAGCCAGACCACCCCCGAGCACCAACAGCGCTGCTACCAGTAGGACCTTCTGCATACTACACACACCCCCTTTTGGGATTTTGAAATGTGCTGTCCTCTATAAATTAGAGGACAATATGCATTATATACATGTCAAAAAACTTGTCAAGGGTTTTATCAATTTTATTCTCCGCTTTTCTATATAATAAGAAGATTAACAAACTCTTGATCCTGGTTTTACCTCTTTATCTGGCATCAAAAGAGAAATAGTGTCTCCATCTTCTGCTGCAAGAAGCATACCTTGGCTTTCTATACCAAACAAAACTTTTGGCTCAAGATTTGCAACAACTATGATTTCTTTTTCAATTAAATCCTCCGGCGAATAATTTTTCCCAATTCCTGCTACCAATTGTCTTTCTTCTCCCCCAATATCTACCTTTAGTTTTATCAATTTCTCAGACCCTTCTACCTTTTCTGCCTCAACAATCTTCCCTACTCTCAAATCTAATTTTTGAAAATCTTCAAATTTAATCATATTTTTTATTTTACATTTTTGTTTTAAGAAATTCCGATCTCAAAAATTTTATTTCTTTTTTTGAACCCCTTAATTAACTTAATCTTTGATTCAGCAACTCCAAAATATGAAGCCAAAATTCTAATTACCGCCTTATTTGCCAAGCCTCTTTCTGGTTCTTCCTTCACCCATACCTCAAAACTATCTTTACACTTCTCAACTATCTTCTCCTCCCTTGATTTTGGGAAAACTTTAACTTTAATTAGCATTTTTCATTATTAGTCTTACAAACTCACAATTAAAGTTTCCTATATGGTGCTAACTATCTCTACTATCACTCTTCTTCTCCTTGGACCATCAAATTCAGCAAGAAATATGTTCTGCCAAGTCCCCCTTTGGATTTTTCCATCTTTAACTGGCAAAACTCTCCCCTGGCCAATAAATCCAGAAAGAATATGAGAGTCGGCATTATTATCAATTCTGTTATGTTGAAAATCAATTCCCGAGGTTAATTTCTTAAAAATTTCAAGCCAGTCATTTTTCAATCCTTTCTCGTTTTCAGTTAAAACAATCCCGGCAGTTGAATGCGGCACAAAAACTAAAACCAATCCCTCTTTAATTTTGCTTTCTTCAATTATTTCTTCAATTTCTTGGGTAATATCAACCAATTGGTATCTATTTTCTGTTGGGATATTAAATTCTTTGAACATAGTTTCTAATCATTAAGAAAGT
Organism: uncultured Candidatus Saccharibacteria bacterium; assembly: GCA_964530855.1. Taxonomy (GTDB): domain Bacteria; phylum Patescibacteriota; class Minisyncoccia; order Minisyncoccales; family PEYH01; genus JAGGTU01. The sequence continues at coordinate 3,295 of CAZHBV010000028.1, forward strand.
TTAAACTTTCTAATTAATCCTTTCTAAAGTTTTTCTTTTTAATTTAGAAATTTGATGATTTAAAAGATTAATTTCCGGAATGACCTTGGTAGACGAAATTATTTCTTTTAGCTTCAGCTTTAACTCTTCTAAATTATACCTCTCTATTAGTTCTTTGTATTTTTGCCAGTCAATTATATCTTTGGCCAAAAGCAAGAAAATATCAATTAAATCTTTTCTACCCTTGGTGGTACCTTTTCTTTGGAGAAAAGTATAAGTTTTCAAAATAAGAAGAATCTCTGGAATAGGGACTTTAAATCCTTCAATGGATTGAGTGTGTTTCTTTATTTCTTCTGCAGGCAAACCAATATTTGAATAATAAGGGAGATAAATATCAATGTCTATTTGCTCAATTTTTGCTTGATATTTTTTTAACCTTTCGTTCTTTGTAACATCAAACTCCTTTTTAAATTTCTCCAGTTGATCATAATCAACAATAATATCAATGTCTTTTGATTTCAATGATTTGGTATATAAAAAAACTGCCCAGCCACCAATTAAGATAAAATTAAACTTTCTTTTTAAATCCTGAAGTATTTGAAAACTTTTTTCGGTAATTAGATCGTGATAATATTCAGGCATTTTATTTTATAATTTTTTCTTTTAAACCATTAAGAAAATCTTTTGCATACCATTCGGGAAGATTCCATAAATCAACAAAAATCTGGCAAAGTGGGGTTATTTTTCCAAATTTTTTTAACCAGGGATCGGCTTTTAGCACAACAAGATTTTGATAACCCTTTTGAGAAGGGAATCTTTTTTTAATTTTTTCTAAATTTTTCTCTTCAATGTATACATAAACCTTATCATAATCTGCTGGTGTTTCTTTAAATTTTTTCGAAAAGGCGCTATATGCTCCAAAAATTACCTCTGGTGGCATCTCCCCTTCTATATCAAAAACTCCTTTCTTTGCGAAGGTAGAATAAATAATATCTTTTTTAATATTTCTAAAAGTTGCCCAAAGATATAAAAATTTTTCTACATCCTGCACCTTAAATCCCCTTTTTCCTTCAATAATTCCAACATTTCTGGGTGCTTTCAAAGCGTTAAAAACAGTGCTTAAAGAAAAGCTATATTTTTGAGCCAGTTCTTTTTGGGTAAACCCAAACTTCTTATTTTCTATGGCCTGATATAAAATTTCTCGCCAGATGATTTCTTTTTTTGTCATCTTGTTTCGATTTTTAAATATAAAAATTGACCTTATTTCTATAATATTCGAAACAACAGATTTGTCAAAAATTTTTTGTTTTTCATTTTCTCAAATTCTTGAAGCCGAAGCAATTTGATAAATTTTGGTTAAATTTAAATATTTTCTTGCTTTTTGGGCCACTTTAGAAAGAACTTCCTCCCACACTTCTAAAGAAATTTTCTCTGATGGTGGAATTGGATCTAAATCCGGAAGTTTAGTTATCTCTTCAAAATAAGGCAAAATTCCCAAAACTTCTAATCCTACTTTTTTACTGTAAACTTTTTCCAACCTCTTTAGTCCCAAATTTACCCATTTTTCTTTAATTCCAATTTCTAAAAAATCATCTGCTGGACATTTGTTTATAATTACTCCTTTTATCAATCTCCTCTCCTCTTGGCTCAAATACGACAAAGTTTGAGGAACAGAATCTATATTTTCTGTTAAAAGAATCACCGGAGAATTTACTATTTTTGCCGTTTCCATATTTCCTATTTCAAGCAAAGAAGAAAAAGGGCCTAATCCAAAAATCCTTACTGGGCCTGAGCCTTCTATTACAATGAAATCAAATTCTTTTGAAAGATCGTCAAAACATTCCTTTATTTTTGCTTTTATCTTTTCTCTTTCTTTATCAACAGTAAAAATGTTTTTTATAACCTGAAAAAGAAAACCTTTCTCTGGATTGTAATTTTCTTTGATACACTTTCCTTCCAAAATTATATCAAAAAGACCATCGCCTTTCGGCTTAATTGTAAAAGGATTAGTTCTAAAGTCAGGCTCTATTTTCGCTGCCCGACACTGTAAAACCTG
>CAZHBV010000029.1:0-5172 GCA_964530855.1 uncultured Candidatus Saccharibacteria bacterium
CCGGCAGCAGGAGGCATTCCGTATTCTAATGCTTCAATAAAATCTTTATCCATTCGTTGGGCTTCTTCAAATCCTCTTTTGTATAATTTCTCCTGCTCCTCAAACCTCTTTTTCTGCTCAATCGGATCATTTAATTCAGAGAAAGCATTTACAAGTTCCCAGCCAGCAACAATTAATTGAAACCTTGCAAGTTTTTTGGGGTTTTTGGGATGAGATTTTGCTAAGGGAGCAGTGCCATAGGGATGATGAATGACAAATGTCGGATTTTTAATCTTTGGCTTGCAAACTTTTGAAAAAATTTTATCGGCGATTTCAGCAAACCCTGCACCTTTCTCAATTTCTATTTTTAATTCTTCGGCTTTTCGCTTAAGGACATCCTCATGAACATCGTAGATATTTATTCCTATTTCTTGTTCTAAAATTTGATGAAACTCAACTCTTTGCCATGGAGTTTTAAAGTCAATCTTCTCTCCCTGATATTCAATTGTTGTTTTGTTAAAAATTTTCCTTAACAAATATGAAAACATCTCCTCTGTAAATTTCATCAAATCTTTATAATCCTTATAAGCCCAATAAAATTCTAAACTGGTAAAATCCGGATTATGAAACCTGTCAATTCCTTCATTCCTAAATACTCTTCCTATTTCAAAAACTTTCTCAAACCCTCCAATTAATAATTCTTTGAGATAAATCTCTGGAGCAATCCGGAGGTAAAGGTCTAAATCAAGGGCATTAAGATGAGTTTTGAACGGCCTTGCAGTGGCTCCGCCATAGAGAGGTTGAAGAATAGGGGTTTCTACTTCAATAAAGCCGTTTTTTATCAAAAAATTTCTAATCTCCTGAATAATTTTGGAGCGTAAAATAAATTTCTTTTTGACTTCCGGATTAAAAATTAAATCCAGATATCTTTTTCTGAATCTCTCTTCATTATCCTTTAAACCGTGCCATTTCTCAGGAAGCGGCCTAAGAGATTTTGCCAGAAGTTTGAAATCATAAACCAGTATTGATTTTTCTTTTGTTTTTGTTTCAAATAATACTCCTTTTATTTCAACAAAGTCGCCAATATCAAAATGATCCTGAAAAAATTGATACCCGTTTTTTCCTAAATCGTCTTGCTTAAACACTGCTTGAATTTTTCCATATCCATTTTCTATATCCACAAAAGTAATAGCGCCGTGTCTTCTTTTACTCATCATTCTTCCAACCAAAACTACCTCTTCTTTTTTGGAAGAAAGTTTTGAGAAATTATCCAACGCCTCTTTAATCGTATGAGTTCTTTTTGTAGAAATAGGATAAGGGTCAATCCCTAATTTTTTTAGGTTTTTTAACTTTTTTTCTCTATTTTTCCTTATCTCCTCAAGTTGCGCCATATTAATCAATTTTAAGCGAAAAACCAAAGAAAATCAAATAAATAGAACGAGAACTGTTCTCGTTCCTTTTTTAATTTTGGTTTTTCTTAGGTGGTCGATATTTATCGCGACTTAAAGAGGTTTTATTCCTCTTTTTTATTTTCTTCTTGAAAATACCACCCTAAAACTTCTTTTGCTACAGGTAAAGCAGCAAGATGAATTCCTTTTACCTCTTCTACTACAATTGTCAAAACTATTTTGGGATTATCGTAGGGAGCAAAAACTGTTACCCAGTTATGATACCGGTCTTTTTTAGACAACTCCGCAGTTCCAGTTTTTGCAGCTACTTTAACTGGGAGATCTTTTAATATTGTTGCTGAACCATAAACAACCGCTTCTCTCATACCCTCTCTTACAATTTGTAAGTTTTTTTTGTCAATAAAGCCTTCTCTTATAACTTCTGGCTCAAATTCCTCTATTATATTTCTCTTCTCGTCTACAATTGCTTTGACCATTCTTGGTTTTAAAAGTTTGCCACCGTTTGCAATTGCAGCAAAAGAATCAACAACTTCAAGAGGAGTTACCGTTAAATAGCCCTGCCCAATTGATAAATAATATGTGTCGCCTGGAAACCAGATATTTAGAGGAGGTTTAAATTTTTCCTTTTTCCAAGCTCTATCAGGAATAAAACCTTTTTGTTCCCCGGGCAGGTCTATTCCAAGTTTTTCTTCCCAGCCAAAAAGTTTTAAGTATTTATTAATCAAGTCTACTCCTAAGCCCTTAAAGTTTTTGTATCCCCCACCCACAATATAGAAAAATACATTACATGATTCAGCAATTGCTTTTTTTACATCTGTAATTCCGTGAACTTTCCAATCTTTGTAAATAAAGGGTTTATCTTCAAACCAGGGGTTTTCAACAACTATCTGGCCCCTGCAGTTTATTTTTGTATTTTTGGAAATTATGCCCTCCTGCAAAGCCGCTGCTGCAATTAAAGGCTTGATTGTTGAACCAGTTGGATATTTTCCTCCAATAACTCTGTTTAAAAGTGGGTAGGTTTTGTCACTCAAAATCTTCTGCCACTCTTTTTCACTCAAACCCTGGGCGAACAAATTATTATCATATGAAGGAAAACTCACCATTGCCAAAATTCCCCCTGTATTTGGATCTATTGCCACCGCAGCTGCTTTTTGAAGACCGAGTTCAGAAAGTTTTTTTTCAAGTGCTTCATAAAGAGTTTTTTGAAGATCCTTATCTAACCATAAAACTAATGACTTACCAGGTTTTGGAAATTCTTCTATTTTCTCTGATATCACATTTCCTTTGGCATCTCTTTCTATGGCCACCTTACCTGGCTGCGACTTTAATATCTCATCATAAAACTGCTCCAAACCTGCATCCGGACCATTTTCTCGCCAATAGCCTAAAACGTGCGCGAAAACTAAACCATCTGGATATTCTCGTTCTTCTGTTCTTTCAATGTGGCATCCGGGAAATTTTTCGGACAATCCTTCAAAGCGAATTAATTCTTGATATTCTAAATTTTCTTTTACAAGAAATTCTCCTTTTTGAGCTTCATCAAGCCGGGATAAAAGTTTGTCTTTTTGGATATCGAATATAAGTGTTAAATCTTGAATGATTCTTTGGTTGGTTTTGAGTATTTGAGTATCACAGATTAGGTTAAAACTAGGCTTGTTGAAAACCAACGGAGTAAAATTTCTATCATAAATTATACCTCGCTGAGATTGAGTTGATTTATAAAAAAATTGGTTTTTGGTGGCTAACGCTTGAAACTCTTGATGTGAAAAAATTTGAAGTTGCAAAAGCCGAATAAAAATCAAAAGAAAAATAAAAAGAGCCAGCAGGCCTAATACTATAGGACCTCGATTTTTCAAAGGCGTCTCAAATTGAGCCAGGGGTTCTCTGTCTTTTTTCACTAAGGCATCTAGAAAAACCTCTTGTGGCTCAATTTCCTCTCCTTTTTTTCTTATTCGAAATTGTTTTTTGAACAAAGACATAGCAAAGGTAAAACAAAAAACCTAAAATACAATTATAGATAAACCTAGAAAATTCAAAAGGGACATATTGCTTGTTAAAAATTGAAAAAATAAAGCTCTCTGAAAGTTCAAACAAAAAAATAGATATTATCAGGAAAAAAGTAAAAGTTATAAAATTTTTCTTTACCACCAGGGCAGAAATTCTTTTTAGAACTTCCGTTAGCACCAAAAAAAGTAAGATATAAACCCCAAACAAAAAAGGAGAAAACAGATCCATGGATAAGCCAGCGAAGAAAGCCATTGGATACACAAAATACGATTTAGAGATGTTTCTTTCAAAAAACAAAATTAAAATAAAAGTCACCAAAACAAAGTTTGGAATGCCTGCTGTTTTTCCAAAAGGTCCAAAAAAAGTGTTCTGTAAAACTGATAAAAAAGGAAACAAAAGAAGTAAGATGATTTTTTTAATCATCTTAGAAATCGGTAACAATAAATAATAAATTGAGGTTTGATAGATCAAAAAGAGGCTTTATTTTTAAAACTTGAAATGGACTAAGGTCTGTATTATTAATCTTAACAACTTTACCCACTAGCAAACCCGGTGGTATCTCTTTTTGAAGGTTTGCAGTGATAACTATATCGTTAACTTCTACTTTGTTTTCTTTAGGAATATTCTCGGAAATGAGTGTAAAATTTCCTTTCCCTTGAGCAATACCCGGTAGATTTTCTTTACCAATAAAGACGCTAATTTTTTGCCCGGGAGAAGTTGTAAGCTCAACAAGTGAATTTTTTTTAAAAACTTGTTTAACTTGACCCACAAAAATTTTTTGAGGCGTGATTACTACCATTTTAGGAGCAACACCATCCTCCTTTCCTTTATTAATAACTAAAGTATGGTTATCCGTAGATCTGGCTATAATTTTTGCTTCGATGATCTGAAAATCTTCTTCTATTTTTAGATCTAAAGCCTTTCTTAGCTCTTTGTTTTCTTGCTGCAATTTCTTAAGTTCTACTAACTGAGAAAGTAATTGACGATTTTCTTCTTTCAACTTTTTATTTTCTTCTTTCAATGTTTTATCTGAAAATGTATTAAACAAAACTTGAGCCGCTTTCTTTCCGATTCCAAAAAGTTTTTCCTGTAGATTTCCTGTGTGTTGGAAAAAAGATGAGCGAAAAATATCTCCAAGAAAGAATATTAATATAAAAATCAGGAAGAAGATTATAACCCAGAGAGTCTTTTTTTTACTTTTTCGCTTTATTCTCAATTTAGTCACCATAGTTTTTTATTATAAAACAAAAAGGCCTAATTTTGAAAGGCCTTTGAAAATCGAAATTATAGAGACTATTAAGGGGACTACCTACTCTCACCCAAAAGGGCTACCATCGGCCTTGCCGTCTTTCACTTCCGTGTTCGGGATGGGAACGGGTGGAACAACGGCAGTATAGTCCCCTTAATAATATCTACAATTCTTTTAAGAAAACCTAAGATGAGAGCCGGGATTATATGGCTTATTAGTACCCCTTGGCTCAACCCGTTACCGGGCTTACACCTGGGGCCTATCAACCGGCTCATCTTGCCGGAGCCAAAGGAGGCCTCATCTTGGGGTGGGCTTCCCGCTTAGATGCCTTCAGCGGTTATCCTCACCCAGCTTAGCTACCCAGCGGTGCCCCTGGCGGGACAGCTGGTACACCAGAGGCTGGTTCAGCGAGGTCCTCTCGTACTATCGCCGACTCCCCTCAAGCCTCCAGCGCCTGCGGCAGATAGGGACCAACCTGTCTCACGACGGTCTGAACCCAGCTCACGTACCCCTTTAATGGCCGAACAG
>CAZHBV010000030.1:0-5014 GCA_964530855.1 uncultured Candidatus Saccharibacteria bacterium
TTCAATATGTATGATCCCACGGTCTGCGCCCATAAATGGTTGCCATTTGGGACACGGGTGAGGTTGACTCGAATTGATACCGGAGCAAGCATAGAAGTGATGGTTCAGGATAGAGGTCCATATGTTGCTAACCGCCATTTTGATTTATCCTATTCCGCCGCACAAAAACTTGATATGGTAGAGGAAGGAGTGGTTCTTTGTAAAGTAGAAATTCTTGACTGGCCCCATTGATGGGGCCAGTTTTTGTTTTCTTTTTTTTAAAATTTTGGTATCCTAAAATAAGATGATGCAAATGTTGGTTGTAGAATATATAAGATGGCATTTTTACCAAATGCCGAAACTCATTCTTCATGCTTGGAAGAATTATTTAAAATTTGGCAATTATTTTTTCTCAATTAGCCTGCTTCTTCGAAGTTGGTTTTCCCCTTGGAAAAGAATTACTTGGTCATATGGGAGAGGGTTTTCGCCAACTCGTTATCTGCAGACCTTAATCTCTAATCTTTTTTCAAGATGTATAGGAGCATTCTTAAGAACTATTATTATCTTAGCAGGGATTAGTTTTGAAATTCTTATATTAGTTCTTGGAGCAATATTTTATTTGTTTTGGATTTTTCTTCCGGCAATTTTGTTTGTTTGTTTTGTTTTTGGAATAAAGTTTCTTTTTTGATTGACAATTTATTGTTAAATCAAAACCATATCGAGCAGAGCTGCGCCTTCTTCGGCTCACCCCGCTTAGCGGGGCTTCGCCTCAGAGGAACCCACTGCCATCCCGAGGCTCAGCTCGATATGGTTTTGATAAAATATTTTAAATATGTATGTTGATCTAAAAAATTCAGTTATATATTCTGCAATTGACCCTTTTAATCAAACTGTTTTGAAACTTCTTAAACTTATCAAAATTCTTGCATTTTTGAGCGTTGTTTTCTTTGCTTCTATATTTGCCGTAAATTACTTAATTTCGGGGAAAATTGAGGAACTTTTTTTGGGCTTTTTTCTAATTTCTTTTGGATTTTTTTGTCTTGCTTTTTCTATTATTTTATTTTTTGAAACAAAAATAAAAAATCCCGAAGTTCCTGTTAATTCTAAAAATCTTGCTGATTATTTAAATTTTGAGAGCGCAAAAGTTATAAAAGAAGCGCAGAGAATAGCCAGAAGACATAGAAGGCTTCTTGGCTCGTCTTCGGTTCTTTTTGCTTTAACTAAATCAAGCAAAACCGCTCAATTTGTTTTTGAAAGAGCACTTATTGATCAAAAATATGTTCGAAGCAAAATTAGAGATTTTTGGGCAAGAAAATTTGTTCTCGAAAAACAGCCAAAAGAGCTCAAAGAAATTTTACAGAGCGCGCTTAAAATTAGTAAAAAAAGAAAACATAAGAAGATTGAACCAGGAGACATTATTTTTGCTTTATTAGAACAAGATCCAGTTTTTGAAGCAATTTTAATTGAGTACGATCTAAGACAAGATGATATAAAAAACTTGGTAAAGTGGTATGAGAGGATACAAAAACATATAAAAGAAAATAAAAAATTTTGGGAATTCAAAAATTTAGCAAAGCAGGGAAGTATCGCAAAGGACTGGGCTGCAGGATATACAATCACTTTAGATGAATATTCTATTGATTGGTCTGAAATGATAAAACGAGCAGGATACCCGGATGTTTTTGGCTACAAAGACGAGATAGAACAAGTTGAAAGAATTCTTTCAAATCCCGAAATAAATAATGTTTTAATTGTAGGGGAGCCGGGAGTTGGAATGAAGAATATTATTTTAGCCTTAGCCAAGAAAAGTGTTTTAGAAGAGAGTCTTCCAACAATTAATAACAAGCGGATTGTTGAACTTAAAATTCCTTTGCTTTTAGCCAAACTTACAAGTTTAGATGAGGTAGAGTTGACTTTGGAGAAAATTTTTCAGGAAGTTGTAAAGGCCGGGAATGTAATTCTTGTAATTGACAATTTCCATAATTACGTTGGAGGAGAACAAAGACCTGGCGCAATTGATATTACAGGGATTCTTTCTTCTTATTTGCCTTTATCGCAATTTCAATTTGTTGCTCTTACCAGTTATTCAGGGCTTCACAAAAATATAGAGTCTCACCCCTCTCTTTTAAACTTCTTCTCAAAAGTAGAAGTGAGAGAGCCATCAAAAGAAGAGACTCTTCTAATATTGGAGGATATGGTTTTTGGGCTAGAGAGAAAATATAAAGTGTTTATAAGCTGGGGGGCATTAAAAGAAATTGTCGATTTATGTGAGCGATATATTACCTCTTTACCTTTTCCCAAAAAAGCCAAGGACACTTTAGAAGAAGTTGTAATAAAAGTAGTAGCAAAAAGAAAAACCTGGGTTGGTAGAGATGATGTTGACAAACTTATTTCTCAAAAAACAGAAATCCCTGTTGGAAAGTTAGAGCAAAAAGAAAAAACTATTCTTTTGAATTTAGAGAAACTTATTCACAGACGAATTATTAATCAAGACGAGGCAGTAAATGAAGTAGCAGCGGCTCTAAGGCGTGCCAGAACAGAAATTGTCATTAGGAAAAGACCAATGGGTTGCTTTTTATTTTTAGGACCAACTGGCGTTGGAAAAACAGAAACCTCAAAAGCCTTGGCTGAAATTTATTTTGGCTCAGAAGACAGGATGATTCGCTTGGATATGTCAGAATTTCAAAACATAAAGGATATACCTCGTTTAATTGGATCTTTTGAATATGAAGGACTTTTAACTACTCAGGTAAGAGAGAATCCTTTTTCTTTAGTGCTTTTAGACGAGATTGAAAAAGCGCATCCAAATATTTTGAATCTCTTTTTACAGGTTTTAGACGAAGGACACCTAACCGATGGAATGGGAAGAAAGGTAGATTTTAAAAATACAATTATCATTGCTACCTCAAATGCTGGTTATAAATTAATTTTGAGAGCGATTGAGAAAGGAGAAAAGATGTCAGAGATTAAAGAAGAACTTCTTGAGTATTTATTTGAAAAAGGAATATTTAGGCCTGAATTTATTAATAGATTTGATGCAGTAGTTGTATTTAGGACTTTAACAAAAGAAAATCTTTTGGATATCGCTCATCTTTTGCTTTCAAAAATTCAAAAAAGTTTAGCCCAAAGAAATATAGAGTTTATTATTACGGATGAACTTAAAGAGAAAATCGTTGAGCTGGGTTATGATATAAAGTTTGGAGCAAGGAATATGAAAAGGGTAATTCAAGATAAAGTTGAAAATTCAATAGCCCAAGCCTTGCTCAAAGGAGAGATTAAAAAAGGAGATAGGTTTATTATTAGCCCAGACAATTTTTCTGTGATAAAATTTAAATAAAGGTCAATCTTTGTTTAAATCCTAAATCCTAAACATTAACACAATAATATGGAAAAAGAACCTCTTTTCTCAATAGATAAAAGAGAAGATCCAAACTACCCAGTTTATTTCAAGGAGCCAAAAATTAAAAAGAGTAAAAAGCCATTTTTAATTTTTGGAGTTGTTATTCTTTTTGTTCTTTTGGGAATGACAGTAGTTTTAGCCTCAAGAATCTGGGATCCTTTATGGAACCCTTTTAGACCTTCACCTGAGCAAGTTTTGGCAAAATCATTTGAAGTACAGAAAGGAGTAAAGACATTTCGTTACCAAACTAAGGGAATGTTAGAATTTACAGGATATGCCACTCAAACAAGACCAGAAGAAAATGGTTCTTTGGAGTTTCAGCTTGATGGCGATGTAGACAATTCTGATAAAGAAACTCCAAAATCCAAAGTAGATTTCTCTTTTTCTGTATATGCCGGACCGATAGGTTTTCCTTTTTCTGGTAAATCAATCACAATTGGAAAAATGGATTATTACAAGATTGAAAAGTTTCCTTTAAGCGGATTTTTAGAATCAATCATTGAAAGTACAAACATGGACTTAACCCCGGAAGAACAAGCAGAGATGGAAATGGTTAAAGGGTTTTTTTCTCAGATAATCCAGCAGATTCAGAATAAATGGATTAGAGTAGATCCCGAGGAGATAGAAAAAGAGTTAGGGATATCATTTAAGGGGGTCACAGAAGAAGAGGAAGAAAAACTGAAATCAAAGATAGAGGAATTACTTGTTAAATATCCACCAATAAAGCCAGAAAAAGAACTAAAAGATCAAGTAATTGAGGGAAGAAAGTATTATCATTATTTGACAAGACTAGACAAAGAAAATCTAAAGAAATTTCTAAGCGAACTCTTGCAATTTACAAAAGAGGAAGAAATTGTCTCTCTACCGGATTTACTTTTTCCAGAGGAAGATTTAGACAAAATGGATGAAGAGATCTCAAAGGTGCCCGATGAACTTCTTAAATCAATAAAGTCTTCTCAAATTGAAATCTGGATTGATAAAAAGACATATTATCTTCATAGGATAAAAGGAGAAGTAGTTGTTGAAGATGAAGAAGGGAAATTAGAGATTGGATTAGATTCAACTTTTTCCAATTACAACCAACCGGTTAAAATAGTTGCTCCAAAGAACTCTATAAGCATAACAGAATTTATTGGGCAGTTTTTTGGTTTAATTTTTCAACAATCATTCATGCAGGGAGCGAATAAAGCAAAAGATGCTAGAATAATAGCAGATTTAGTTAATCTGAGAACAATTGCGGAATCAGTTTACGACGAAGATAATGGATATCAAAACCTATGTAAAAATGGAAGTTTAAATGAAAACCACGCTGTAGAAGGTGCAACTTTATCATACATTAAAAATGACATTATATCCCAAGGAAGCCAGGTTGTTTGTTTTGCTACAAAAACCAAATATTGTATCAAAGCCCCACTTTTAGCTAAACCTGGAAAAGCCTATTGTGTCGATTCTGAAGGTCGGGCCCAGGAGGTATCCGGAAATGTTTGTACCCCTACCAACATAAGCTGCGCGCCATAAGAATTTAACGTCTTACCTCTCTTTGTGTAAAGTGACACTTTACACATAATTAAATATTTTGGGTGTTTTTAAGTATAATTTCAAAGCGTTGTAATAACATTGCCATGGCTTTCTTAT
>CAZHBV010000031.1:0-1477 GCA_964530855.1 uncultured Candidatus Saccharibacteria bacterium
TCCGGTCTCTTAAAAAGGAAACTTGACACAAAATGATTATGGGTTTATATTCATAATAGATATTTTTCACAAAAGGTCGAAATTATTATTTAAATTAATTAATTTAAAACTAAAACTATGCCAAGAGGAGACGGAACAGGACCTTTAGGCTTAGGGCCAATGACAGGTAGGGGGCTTGGCTATTGTGCCGGCTTTGGACGACCTGGCTATATGACCCCGGGACCAAGATTTGGTTGGGGTCGTGGTTGGTGGGGTCGTGGACTTGCTTGGCGTCGAGGTTGGTGGGGATATCCCTGGTGGGCTTATCCCATATACTCATCTCAACCAACAACCCCAACTCAAGAGAAAACAGTTCTAAAAGAAGAGAAAGAAATTTTAACTGAACAGGTAAACATTCTGAAGGAAGAGATAAAAGCAATAGAGGAGAGAATAAAAGAATTAGAATCTAAAAAGAAGAAATAATATGCTAAACAGAAGAAAACCTGGTCAAGGGCAAGGAGCCGGCAGAGGATTAGGTAGAGGAGGTAGAGGTCGTCAGCCCGGTGGTTTTGGTTTGGGGCCAGGTGGAGAATGTGTTTGTCCAAATTGTGGTACAAAAGTTCCTCATCAAAGAGGTATTCCTTGTTATGAACATCGCTGTCCTAAATGTGGCCAGCCGATGACCCGGGCCAGATAAGATATTTATGTAAAAATATAAACCTTTTTGAGAAAGGAGAATTTAAGAATTTAACAGAAAAAGATATTTTTAAAATGGGAAAATTAAAAAAGATTGCAATCACAGGAGGAAAAGGGGGAGTGGGAAAATCAACTGTGGCTGTTTTGTTTGCTAATAAACTTGCTAAAGAAAACAAAAAGGTTTTACTTGTTGACTGCGATGTAGAATGTCCCAATGATTATTTGTTGTTAGGCAAGAAGTTAGGAAAAACAAAAGAAAAAATTTATACTGAATTTCCAAAATTGAATAAGAAAAAATGTAAGAAATGTGGTCTGTGTGTTAGAACTTGTAGATCAAATGCTATTTTTCAGCCACCGGGAGATTATCCAATTCTCATTAAAGATTTATGTTCCGGATGTGGAGCCTGCTGGACAGTATGTCCTTTTGGGGCAATTGAGCCAAAAAAAGAAGAAACCGGCAAAATCTTTGTAAATAAAATCAAAAGAAATTTTTATTTGATAACCGGTTTAGCAAAGGCAGGCCTTGAGGAGACGGGCCCAATAGTAACTCAAACTAAAAAATTTGCTTTAAATTTTGCCAAAAAAGTAAAGGCAAATTATATTTTGTTTGATACTGCCCCCGGTACTCATTGCCCGGTAATCTCGGCTATTATGGATTGTGATTTAGCCTATGCCGTAACTGAGCCCACCCCAATGGGTGCTTATGATTTGAATTTGATTTTAGATTTGTGCCGGAAATTGAAAGTTAAAGCCAAAGTAATTTTAAATCAGGCAAATTTAGGAGATAAAAGAAAAATTGAGA
>CAZHBV010000031.1:1577-4868 GCA_964530855.1 uncultured Candidatus Saccharibacteria bacterium
AAATTCCAAATTCCTGTTTTAATGGATAATGGAGAGAAGAAGATTTTCTTTGGATTTCGTTCTCAACATAATAATGCTTTAGGTCCTTATAAAGGCGGAATCCGTTATCACCCAAATGTTTCAGAAGATGAGATTAAGGCCTTATCAATGTTAATGACTTGGAAATGTTCTTTGGTAGGTTTACCCTTTGGTGGAGCAAAAGGAGGAGTAATTGTTAATCCAAAAGAGTTAACTCAAAAAGAATTGGAAAACCTTTCTCGGGGTTATGTGAAAGAAGTTTTTCCTTTAATTGGCCCAGAGAAAGATATTCCGGCCCCAGATGTTAACACAAACCCCCAGATTATGGCTTGGATGGTAGACGAATATTCAAAATTAAAAGGCAAAGAGACGCCGGCCGCTTTTACTGGAAAGCCTTTAGAAATGTGGGGATTGGAAGGTAGAAGCGAGGCTACAGGATATGGAGGAGTGGTAATCCTTAAAAAACTTCAAGAGATTTTTGATTTTAAACCTGAAAAAACAACTTTGGCTATTCAGGGTTTCGGAAATGTGGGTTCTAATTTTGCTCGTTTTGCCGCTCTTTCTGGTTACAAAATTGTGGCTGTTTCTGAAGCAGAAGGTGGGATTTATGTTGAAGAAGGGTTAAACCCAGAGGAAGTTTTACGCTGTCGAGAAAGGAAAGGAAAAATTGCCGGATGTTATTGTGTGGGTTCGGTTTGTGATTCAAGTTACGGAAGACAAATTACCAATAAAGAACTTTTAGAAATGGAAGTTGATATTTTAGTTCCAGCCGCCGTTGAGAATGTTATTACCAAAGATAATGCTCAAAAGATTAAGGCAAAATATATTATTGAAATGGCAAATGGCCCGGTGACTCCTGAGGCTCAAGAGATTTTAGAGAAGAGAGGAATTATATCTGTCCCAGATTTTTTGGCTAATGCTGGTGGAGTTGTTGCTTCCTATTTTGAATGGTTGCAATCAAAAGAAAAAAGAAGATGGAAGAAAGGGGAGACGTTCGAAAAGTTGGCTAAAAAATTAGGTCAGGCATTTGAGAAAGTTTGGGCACTTTCCCAAAGAGAAAAGATAAATTTGCGAAAAGCCGCTTATCTTCTGGCTATTGAGAAGGTTGCTAAAGCGATTAAAAAATGATAATATTTTAATGGTAATAATTAATTTACTAAAACTATGGCTTTACTTCCTTCTTTAGAAAAAAATGAGGTTGAAGAAATTGCTAAAGAAATTTATGAGACATTTGAAAAAGAGACAGGAAAAGTGCCAGAATGGGTAAAGGTGATGGCTCACAGGCCCGAAATTCTAAAAGAATTTGTTGAACTTTTTAAGGCGATAATGGGCAAAGGAACAATTGAGCCTCTTTTGAAATGGAAAATTGCTTATGTTGTTTCCCAAACTTTAAAATGTCCTTTTTGCTTGGATGTAAGTGAAAAGATGTTGAAAAAATTTGGAGCAGAAGATGATGTAATTCAAAAAATTAAAACAGGAGAGATTTCCTCTCCTGAAGAGAAAGAAATTTTAGAATTGGTAAAAGATGTTACTTTGGACGGGCACCTGGATCAACCTGAAATTTTTGAGAAATTAAAAGAAAAGTTTACTCCGGCTCAGATTATTGAAATAATTTCTGTAATGGGGCTTTTTAATTATATTAATCGTTTCAATAATACTCTAGCAGTTTTACCCGAATAGAATTAAATTTTGGGTATGAAGAAAGTAATTTCTTTTGGATTACTATTAATCTTTCTTTTTTTGCCAGCAAAAAGTGTTTTAGCAAGTGATTATTTTTGTACGCTTTATTTTACTTTTATTGGCTGCCCAAATTGCGCCCATACCGATCCAATAGTTCTAACCCAGTGGCCTCATAAGTATCCAAATTTGGTAATCATTGAGTACGGATGGCACCAAGGTGACTGGAAAGATCCAAATTCCCAGTTTTTTGGAGAATATGCAGAAGCATATAAAACTCAAGCCGCTGTTCCTCAAATTGTTATTGATAAAAGCACTATTAAATTGGGGAGAATTGAAGTACCAAAAGCAGAAGATAATATCAAAAAGAAAAACTCAAATCCTTGTCCCTTAATTAATCAATCAATACCGTTTGAAAACCTTGATTTAACCAAACTTCCTGCTTTTCCAAAGATTTGGGCAAACGGAAGAATTTTAATTAAACTAAGCGAAAATGAATACCTTTTTCAGTGGAATGGGGAAGACCCTCCACGAACAGTTGGCAAAGAAAAATTTAGTCAAGAAGAACTAAAAGAACTTCTTTTTACTGAAAATATTTCCAAGGAATTAAAAAATAAGGTTTTTGACATTGTTGAACCCCAACAGGTTAAGTTTTCAGGAAGCGCTTTCCCGTCAAGTTCAGGTTTTGTTCCTTATGCTGAATTTGATCATGCTATAAAGATAACTCTTTCTAAAAATGAAATTTCTCCTCCGCCAAGTTCGTCAGAAGAAACTCACCCAACTATTTCTGAGGAGGAAATAAAACCAAAAGAAACTACTCCGACCGAAGAAGTTGTTCAGAAATCTGAGGAGGAAACAGTTCAACTTCCTATTATCGGAAAAATAGAAACTAAAAAATTCTCCCTGCCAATTTTGACTTTCTTAATTGCTTTGGCTGACGGATTTAACCCCTGCGCCTTTTTTGTCTTAACTTTTCTTTTGGCTGCTCTAATCGGTCTGGCTGGAGCAAGAAAGAAAATTCTTTTGGTAGGGGGTGTATTTATATTTTTCTCTGCTCTTTTTTACTTTTTGTTTATGGCAGTTTTGCTTAATGTATTTCAATTGGGGGGAAAGATTAAAATCTTGACTATAATCGCTGGATTAATTGCTGTTTTCGCAGGCCTTATAAACATAAAGGATTATTTCTTCTTCCAGAAAGGAATTTCTTTAACCTTACCAAAAAGCCACAAAGAAAAATTTATCCAGCGGGTGAAAAATTTGAGTTTGGCTAAATCTACTTGGGCTTTAATTGGGGCAACATCAATTATTGCTGCTACTGTAAATATCTATGAACTTCTGTGTACCTTTGGATTTCCTATGGTATATACAAGAGTTTTAACATTAAGAAATCTTCCTCCCGTTCAATATTATCTTTATTTGATTTTTTACAATTTAGTATATGTAATTCCTTTGGCAGTTATTGTTTTAATCTTTGCTGTGACTTTAGGAAAAAGAACTTTTTCTCAACTTTGGGTAAGAAGGCTAAAACTTGTCTCCGGCTTTATGATCTTGTTTTTAGGATTGATTTTAATGATAAAACCCAAACTTTTGGAAAGT
>CAZHBV010000032.1:0-3127 GCA_964530855.1 uncultured Candidatus Saccharibacteria bacterium
CTCCCGCAGGCGGCTGAGCAGGGTCTCCGAGCGAAGCGAGGAGTCAGCCGCCCAGGGCCTCAGGCTGCCAAATCTCGCTGGGATTTGGACAGCCGGTAACTTTGAAACTTTGTTGCCGAGCGGTTTGTAAAAATTGCTTTCCAAGCGTGCTTCTACATATTCAAACCATTAAATTACCTACATGAGAGAAATAATTTTAGATTTTCCAAAGCAATTTAAAATTGGCTTAAGGGCAGCCAAAAATATTAATATCAAGTTAAAACCAAAAAAAATATGTATCTGCGGGATGGGCGGGTCTGCTTTGCCTGCCAATCTCCTTGCAATGGTGCTTGAGGAATACAAAGAAAAATTACCTCTAACTATTCAAAGAGATTATACCCTTCCTTCATCTGTTGATAAACAAACCTTAATAATCTGCATCTCTTATTCAGGCAATACCGAAGAAACTATCTCCTGTGCAAAAGAGGCTCTTAAAAGAAAATTAAAAATTGTTTTAATCTCTTCGGATGGTCAATTGGAAAGACTAGCAAAAAGATATTCTCTTCCTTTTGTTCAGGTTGAAAAAGGATATCCTCCCCGAATGGCATTAGGTTATTTGTTTGGTGCGCTTGTTGGAATTTTAGATACCTTGAAATTAATTCCTTCCTCTCTTAAAAAAGAATTAATAGAATTAGAAGGTAAATTAAAACCCGAGAAATTGGAAAGAGAGGGCAAAACCTTAGCAACAACACTTAAAGGAAAAGTTCCTATCATTTATGCTTCAAACAGGTTGAAATATCTCGCACGTATTTGGAAGATTAAATTTAATGAAAATACAAAAATTCCTGCCTTTTGGAATTATTTTCCAGAGTTAAATCACAATGAGATGGTAGGATTTACTAAATTCAAAACACAAAGCGCAAAACACAAAACGCAAAACTTAGATTTTTATTTTATCATTTTGAAAGATCAAAAAGACCACCCAAGAAATAAAAAAAGAATGGATCTAACTGCAAAGATACTTAGAAAACAAGGGATTAAAGGAGAGATTATAAAACTCCAAGGAGAAACATTTTTAGAAAAGGTATTCAATTCTATTCTTTTATCCGATTGGGTATCTTATTATCTTGCAAAAACTTATGGGGTTGATCCAATTCCTGTAAAAATGGTTGAGGAATTTAAGAAATTAATGAAAACCCCTAATAATTGAGTAGTTCGGGGGCACCCCAAACTGAGCCTCGGGTAGGCAGTGGGATCTTCGGAGGCGAGCGCAGCGAGCCGAAGAAGGCGCAGCTCTGTTTGGGGTGCTCCCGAACTCGACATATCGATATATCGAAATGTCGAGTGAGCCGGGGTGGCGGAACTGGTAGACGCGCGAGATTCAGGATCTCGTGCCAGAAATGGCTTGCGGGTTCGAATCCCGCCCCCGGCACTGCTAGAAGTTATGCCAAAAACAAAAAAGACAACTGAAACTTTCATCAAGATCATTCCTTTGGGCGGATTAGGGGAAGTAGGTAGGAACATGACTCTTTTTGAATATAAGAGGAAGATTTTAATTGTTGATATGGGTCTACGTCTACCTGAGGAAGATATGCCGGGCATTGACTACATCATTCCAAATACTGACTATCTCAAAGGAAGATATGAAGATATTTTAGGAGTAGTCTTCACTCACGGTCATTATGATCATATAGGAGCCGTTCCTTATTTGATTGAAAAACTTCACTATCCTCGTCTTTTCGCTTCTCCCCTAACCAAAGGAATAATTATCCGAAGACAGCAGGATTTTCCTCATTTAAAAAAACTTCAAATTGAAGAAGTAAAGGACGGAGATATAATTCGATTAGGGCCTTTTACTATAGAATTCTTCAAGCAAAATCATAACATCTCAGACAACTTAGGACTTTTGATTCACTCACCTGTTGGAAATATTGTACATACTTCTGATTTTAAATTTGATCCTGATCCTGTTTATGATTCCCCTACTGATTTCAATAAACTCGGCTCTATCGCCAGAAAAGGAGTTTTGCTTCTTTTATCTGACTCAACAGGCGCTGAAGAAGAAGGCCATTCCTTATCTGAAAGAGTGATTATGGAAAATTTAGATAAAATTTTTGCTGAATCAAAAGGAAAAATAATTGCCGCAACTTTTGGTTCTTTAATTCATCGTATTCAACAATTGATTGCCTTATCTGAAAAATACGGTCGGAAAGTGGCAATTGATGGCTATACTATGAGAACAAATGTTGAGATTTGTAAAAAACTTGGTTATATCAAATCAAAGAAAGGCACCATTATAAATCCAAAAAGGCTAAAAACACTACCCCGCAATAAAATTACATTAGTTTGCACAGGGGCCCAAGGAGAAGAACAAGCAATTTTAATGAGAATTGCAAATAAAGAGTATCCCTATCTTGAAATAGAACCGCAAGATACTGTGATTTTCTCTTCCTCTGTTGTGCCGGGCAACGAAAGAACAGTCCAGCGGTTGAAAGATGAGTTATATCGGCAAAAAGCAAAAGTCTATCATTATAAGATGATGGATATTCATGCCTCAGGTCACGCTCACAGAGAGGAACTTCGTCAAATGATAGAAATTATGAAGCCAAAATTCTTTATGCCAATTCATGGACAATATTCAATGCTTGTTAATCACGCGGAAATTGCAAAAAGTGTAGGTATTCCTGAGGAAAATATCGTGGTTGCTGAAAACGGAAATATAATAAGATTAACCCAAAAGAAAATTTATATTGAAAAAGAAAAAGCGCCCTCAAATTATGTAATGGTTGATGGTCTTGGCGTTGGAGATGTAAGTGAGGTTGTATTAAGAGATAGACAAGCGCTGGCAAAAGATGGGATCTTTGTAATCATTGCGGTAGTCAACAGCCAAACAGGTAAGGTTATTGGTTCTCCTGATATCATCTCCCGTGGGTTTGTGTATCTAAGAAAATCAAAAAATCTTTTGGCACAAACCAGAAAGAAAACAGTGAGCATTATTCATAAGGCTACCGGCAAAAGCAAAGCAATCAATTGGGCCTATGTGAAAGACAGAATTAAAAATCAATTAGGAGATTTTCTATTTGAAAAAACAAAAAAGCGGCCCATGATATTGCCGGTAGTAATTGAAGTTTAACAAAAACTCAAAAGT
>CAZHBV010000032.1:3227-4708 GCA_964530855.1 uncultured Candidatus Saccharibacteria bacterium
TTTGAGTTTTGAGTTTTCTAACCAATCAATCTTGTTAGTTCCTCTATTTTCTGCTCAAGGAGTTTTTTTGTTTTTGCTTCAACTGTGAGTCTTAATACTGGCTCTGTGTTTGAGGGCCTTACGTTAAACCACCAATTTTTATATTCAACAGTCAAACCATCTAATTCTGAAATTTTGCCGTCTTTATAAATTTTTTTCAACTCTTTTATTTTTGCTTGTTTATCCTCTACCTCAAAATTAATTTCTTTTGAACTTGCATACCGAGCAATAGGTTTAATAAGGGCCGAAAGCGGCTTCTTAGAAGATTTCAAAACCTCCATTAGACGAAGAAGAGTCAAAAGAGAAGCCTCAGAGTAACAACTATCTTTCCAAAAATAGTGCCCGGAAAGCTCCCCTCCTAAAAATGCTTTATATTTTTCCATCTCCTTTTTGATGAAAGGATACCCTACTTTACTTCTTATCAGTTTCCCTCCTGCTTTTTTAATTACATCCTCTACTTGCCTACTTGCACGAAGATCGCAAACAATATACTTTGATTTTGAGTTTTTTAAATAATTTTTTGCCAGAAGGGCTAAAATATAGTCAGCCCTAATAAAATTGGCTTTTTCGTCAAGAAAGTATATTCTATCTCCGTCTCCATCAAACATCACCCCTAAATCAAAACCTCCTTTTTTTAAATATTTTTTGATGGTCCTTTGATTCTTTTCTTTTAGAGGGTTTGGGTCGTGATTAGGAAAGTTACCATCTGGCTTCTCAAACAAGGGTTTATATTGAATTGAAAATCTTTTAGCAAACTCTTTAAAGATTGGGCCCATGCTCCCGTTGGCAAAATCTACAATTATTTTTATACACGATAAATCTGTTCCTTTTATTTCTTTCTCAAGGAATTTGAAATATCTATCTAAAACATCAACCTTCTCTACTCTCTTGATCCTACAAGGAGTTTTTTGAAGTCTTAGAATTTTTTCATAAATTACTTTTGTTCCCTTTTGGGTAGAAAGGGCTTTTACTTTTCTTAAAGAAAGTTTAAAGCCATTGTATTCTTTTGGATTATGCGAAGCAGTTACCATAATTCCTCCGTCTGCTTTTTTGTGCCAAACTGTAAAATAATTTAAAGGGGTAGAACAAAATCCCAAATCTAAAATTTTACCCTCGGCAGCACAGATTCCTTCTTTTATTTTTTTATAAAGTAAAGGTGACGAAAGTCTTACATCATGCCCAACAACAATTTTGGGACAAGAAATTTTATAATATCCCTTTAAAAATAAACAAAAGGCTTTACCTACAAAGTAAGCCGTATTTTTGTTTAATTCTTTTGGATAAATACCTCTTATATCGTAGGCTCTAAAAATTTTAGGTGTTACTTTCATATTTTTATAATACCAAAAAATTAATAGAACTCCAACCTTTCTTATCACATTATTTGTGTAAAGTGTCACTTTACACAAAATTTAAAAAATTTCAAAAATTTTTAAATTTTT
>CAZHBV010000033.1:0-4499 GCA_964530855.1 uncultured Candidatus Saccharibacteria bacterium
GGATAGCCTTTTGTACCATCGGCACAGATAAATTTAACTATTCCCTTTTCTATAAAATTATATTTTGCCACATTTTTCTCGCCAAATTCTTTTAATTCTGGAACGATTTCAAGGGCTACAACTTTGCCTTTTAAGTTTTCTTGTTTTGAATTTCGGACATTGAGATTTTGATATTGTTTGTTATTTGGGATTTGGGATTTGGAATTTCCCTCTTTGCTTACTATGTAAGCCAAGAGGGCAGTTGTCCAGCCAGACCCAGACCCAATATCCAGAATTTTTTCTCCTTCTTTTGGCTCTAATTTTTCTAACATAAAAGCCACTACCAAAGGTTGCGAAATAGTTTGTCCATAACCGATTGGAAGTGCCTCATTTAAATCAGCCAGATGTTTTAGATCTTCTGGCAGAAAATCTTCCCTTTTGATTTTTAAAAAAGCCTCAATAATTTTCGGAGTTTTAAGATAACCTGTACCTATAAGCTCTTTTACTAATTTTAAATTTTGATTTGTCATTTTGCATTTTGAATTTTGAATTTTCATCATTCAAACCTTCTAAGAGCCTCTGTTGCTCTCAATTTGGCTGCAGATCTGGCAGGAAGATAACCAGAAAGACATCCTAAAATAAAAGAAAAGATTAGACCAAATAAAATAATCTTCCAAGAAAGATAGGCTTTTAAGTGAAAAGTGGGGTGATTCCGAAAATAAATTTCTATTATTTTAGCAAACGAAATACCAAAAACAGTTCCTCCAATACCTCCTATAAGTCCGATCATTCCTGCCTCTAATAAAAATATCAAACTAATGGTATTGTTTGTTGCTCCTATCGCCTTCATAATACCTATTTCTCTTATCCTTTCTCTTACAGAAGTAAACATCGTATTCATAATTCCTATTCCACCTACTAAAATTGAGATAGATGCCAAGGCGATAATAGCGGCTTGAATGGTTCCTAAAATATTCTCAGCAATATCTCCCATCTTTTCAGACGTCAAAACTATCACTTTTCCTTTTTCTGAACCCCGCCGACGTTTTGCTCGCTCTTCTAAATCCTGCTTAATTTTCTGAGCCACTTTATCAGGATCATAATCCTCTTTTACTTTCACTAATAGGATATTTGGCTCCTTTGTACGTGTTCCCGTAATTTGCCGATATAAATTTTCATCTACATAAACGGCTGAGTCGTCTCTTTTACTTCCTAAAGAGTTTAAAATTCCTACTATCTTTACCTTTACTCCATTAATTGATGCTGATTCTCCAACTTTTATATCGTTCTTGAATAAATCTTTTTCTATTTGACTTCCAACAATTATTTCTCGCTTAAAAGGGTCTGGCCAATCACCAGATTTTAAATCCCATCCGTGATATTCCTTTAATATCTCCAAACTTTTCTTAATGGGTAAACCAATTAAAAATACTTGCTTTGCCTCACCTTTATAGCGCATTACTCCCCCACCATAACTCATTGGTACTATATTATCTACTCCTTTGTTCCTTTCAACTATTTTTACATCTTCTTCTTCCAGTTTTGGTCCAGCCACCATGCTCGCAAAGAGATTAGATTCCTCTCCGGGCATTACAAAAATTATATCTTTACCCAATGATCTCAATTGATGATTAATATTTTCCTTAACGCCCTCACTTAAAGACAGAAGAGTAATAACTAAAAATACCCCAATTACAATTCCCAAAATAGTAAGCCAACTTCTTAACCGTCTTGTTCTAAGATTCTTTAATGCGATTTTTAATAAGAGTGTAATTTTCATATAAGTATTTATGAGATATATTCTTTTCTTGTTTGGTGATTACTAACAATTCGCCCATCTTGAATAATAATTTTTTGTTCGCCATATGAAGCAATATATGAATCATGGGTAACTACAACAATTGTTCTTTTTTTGTCCTGATGAAGATGCTTAAAAATTTCCATAATCATTTTTCCTGTTTTAGAATCAAGATTTCCAGTTGGCTCATCTGCTAAAATAATAGAAGGATCATTGGCTAAGGCTCTAGCGATAGCAACTCTTTGCTGCTCACCACCAGAAAGTTGATATGGTCTTCTTAATACTTTTTTTTCTAACCCAACCATTCTTAATAACTCTTTTGCTCTTTTTTGAGCCTCAACCTCTGAAACATTTTGAAAAAGCATAGGTAAAATGACATTTTCAAGAATTGTGAGATGTTGAATAAGATTAAATTGCTGAAAAACAAAACCAATTTTTTTCCCTCGAATTTTTGCCAATTCATCAAGATCTAAGGTAGTTATATCTTTGTCTTCTATAAAAACCTTCCCTTTTTCTGGAAAATCTAAAAGTCCCATAATATTTAATAATGTTGATTTGCCTGATCCAGAAGGACCAACAATACTTAAAAAAGAGCCTTTATAAATCTCAAGAGTAATACCTCTTAAGGCTCTTGTTTCTACTTCTCCTGAATGATAAGTTTTATATACATTTTCCAATCTTAAAACCACCTCTTTCATATTCATTTTTCGATAATAAGTTCGTCACCCTCTTTTAACCCCTCTAAAATTTCCACTAGGTCATTGGAACCCCAAAGGCCGGTTTTTATATATCGTTTCTCTTTCCCTTCTTTTGTTTTTAACCAAACAAACTCTCTATCATTTTCTTTATAAATAGATTCTGAGTTTACAACCAAAACATCATTTCTTTCTTCCGAAACAATAGTAAGGTCTACGCTCATTCCCGGTTTCAAGCCAAGATTATTATTAAAAGAAATTTTAACAGGATAATAAACTATATCGTTAATGATTGTTTCTTTGGGGCTTATAAAGTAAACCTCGCCTGTTAATTGCTTATCAGGATATGCCACCGGCTCTATAATTACTTTCGATCCTATTTGAACTTTGGGTAAATCTTCTTCATAAATATTAACTTCTATATAATAATTCTTCTCAGGAATAAATATTATTACCGGCTCGAGCATTTGCACGCTTTCTCCTTCTTGTTTTAAAATTTGGGCTATCTCTCCGGCAACCGGAGCAATTATTTTTGTTTGCTTTATTTTATAGTTCAACAAAGCAATTTGCTGTTTTACACTGTCTATCTGGGCTTGGTAATATTCTATATCTTCTTTTCGAGGTTTAGCAGTAAGTTTCTCTAAATTTTCTTGGGCTGTCTTTAGGCTGTAATATGCTGCATCTAATGCCTGCTCCGCCTGAGAGATATTTTGATCATTGGTGCCTTTTTGAAGATCGATTGAAGAAATTGCGGCATTAATATTAGTATAAGCCACGGAAAGATAATACCGATGATTATCAAGTAAAGTTTTATCTGAACTAGAGATGAGATTACGATAGAAAGGATCCTCGCTTTTTTCTTTTATCACATCTAAATCCTGTTTTGCCTGGTAAATTTTTGACTGAAAATAAGGAAGATATTGATCTATTAAAGAAAAATCGTTCGCTTGAGTTATTTCTTCCTGATATTGAGCCAGTTCCTGATATATTTTGTCCAGATCTCTTTTCTTATAATCCACAATAATACTCACCTGATCGCCTCGAAAGAAATATGTTCTTTTATATTTATCAACAAAATTACGGGCATCAAAAAGCCTCAAAACAGCATTATCAATTTTTGAAATAGCGTCTCGATAGTAAAATTCCAATTGTTTTTCTGCTGAATTTTTTACTTTTTCTAAATTTTCTTTTGCGTTTTCGTAAGAAACTTTTGCGCTTTCAACATTGGTTTGAGCCAAAGCAATTTCTTCTTGGGTAGGTCCTGCCAATAGTTTATCTAATTGTGCCTGATAAGCATCTAAATTGGCTTGGGCCTCTCTGAGTTGAAGTTTTAGATCCGTATTGTCTAACTCCGCTAAAACATCGCCTTTTTTTACTTTCTTCCCTTCAGGAAATTGTATACTTTTAATTGTTCCTGAAAAATTAAAAGAAAGATTTATTTCTTCTCCTTTTTTAACAGTACCGGTTTCATAAACTGCTTTTATAACATTGTCTTTTCTTACTCTAAAAATCTCTTCATTTTGATTTTTATTCCCAGAAAAAAACAGCGCTTTTGCCAAGCCGCCCAAAATTATAATTACCACTATAGAAATAATTATAAGATATCTTTTTTTCACAAATTTATATTAAGTTTTTGGCAGGGGCGGTGGGATTCGAACCCACAACCTTGGGTTTTGGAGACCCACGCTCTAGCCAATTAGAGCTACGCCCCTATACAATCATTTCTTTGCTTCCTGATGCAAAGTATGCTTTCTACATTTCTTGCAAAATTTCTTAAGGGTAAGTTTTTTGCCCAAAGTCTTTACTCTCTGAGATTTGTGAAGATAATAATTCACCTGACCACACTCAGAACATTTTAATTTCACAAATGGTTTTTTCTTTTTTGCCATACTTTTTAAAAAAGTTGTAGATTAATTATTCCATTTACTACCCACTACTCACTACTCACTAAAATGAGCCGGAGGTGGGAATTGAACCCACGACCACTTCATTACCAATGAAGTGCTCTACCACTGAGCTACTCCGGC
>CAZHBV010000034.1:0-1479 GCA_964530855.1 uncultured Candidatus Saccharibacteria bacterium
ATTCCTCCTCCCAGTACTTCCTCTCTCTTATAAAATACCACAGATTGACCGGGGGTGATAGCTCTTTGGGGCTTATCGAAAACAACCTTTATTTTACCTTGCGACTTCATTCCATAAACAATAGCAGAGGCAGGTTTGTGCAGGTATCTAATTTTTGCTTTTACTTTTATTGGGAACTGAGGAGATTTACCTGAAATCCAATTTACTTCTCTTGCAACTAACTCTTTTTTATATAAATCTTTTTCGTTTTTCGTAACAATTAAGAGATTATTTTTTGTATCTTTTTTCAACACATAATAAGGTCCACCAGATAAGCCAATTCCTTTTCTTTGGCCAATGGTATAAAGAGCCAACCCTTTGTGTTTTCCCAAAATCTTTCCTTCTTTATCAATGATTTCCCCGGGTCTGAGGTCTAAATGCCTTTTCAAGAATTCTTCAAACGAATTTCCAACAAAACAGATTTCTTGAGATTCAGAAATTCCTGAAACAGGCAATTTAAATTTGTGGGCTAAATTTTTAACTTCTTTTTTTGTAAGGTTACCCAAAGGAAAGATAATATGCTGAAGTTGATCTTGATTTAACCGCCACAAAAAATATGACTGATCCTTTTCTTTATCTCTTGCCTTTAAAAGTTTATAAATTTTTAATTTTTCATTTTTAATTTTTAATTCGCGCTTGCGCGCATAATGTCCTGTTGCCAAAAATTCTGCTCCAAACATTTTGGCTTTTTCTAAAAGAAGCCCAAATTTAATAATTCGATTACATTCAACGCAAGGATTAGGGGTAACTCCTTTTTTAATTTCTTTTAAAAAATAATCAACGATTTTCCTTTTAAACTCTTTTCTTAAATCAAGAACATAAAAAGGGATGTTCAATTTTTTTGCTACCTCACTTGCTCTTATTTGTGCTTCTGGTGAACAACATTTGTTCCATCTTTGGTTTTGAGAACCCTCTTGCCAAAAAATCATAAAAACTCCTATGACATCAAAACCAGCCCTTTTAAGTAAAGCCGCCGCAACAGAAGAATCCACTCCGCCCGACATTGCAACAAGTACTTTTTTATTTTTTGCCTTCATTGTTTAGTTCCTCTTCTAATTTAATCCATTGCTTGTATCTTTTTTTAATCTCTCTTTTTTCTTTTTCAATTTGCTTGTGCCTTTCCTTTAAAATTTTTGGAATAGGTTTTTTGTTTTTGGTTAAATAATCATAGATTGCTTCCAGCAGAGCATCTGACGCTAAAACCGAACAGTGCATCTTTATTGGGGGAAGGCCTCCCAGTTTTTTAACGATTTGGGTTCTATCAATTTTTATTGCTTCCTCTAAAGTTTTGCCTTTTACAAGTTCGGTTAAAATACTCGACGATGCAATTGCCGCCAAACAACCATAAGTTTGAAACTTTATATCCTTTATATATTCCTTTCCATTTTTTCTTTTTCCAACTTTGATATAAAGATACATTACATCGCCACAGCGAATATT
>CAZHBV010000034.1:1579-2698 GCA_964530855.1 uncultured Candidatus Saccharibacteria bacterium
CTTTAAGAAATAATCCACTTCTTCTTCGGTAGTAAATCTTCCTAAGGTGATTCGCAAAGAACCGTGAGCCTCTTTTGGAGAAAGTCCGATTGCTAAAAGCACATGAGATGGCTTAAGATCTTTGGAAGAACAAGCAGAGCCAGTTGAAACAGCAATTCCATATTGATCCAGAGCAATTACAAGCGATTCTCCCTCAACCCCAGAGATACTTATATTTGCATTATTTGGCAGTCGTTTTTCTTTTGAGCCATTCAATCTTGTATTGGGAATTTTTGAAACTTTTTCAATAATTTTGTCGCGTAATTTTTTTATTCTTTCAATATCATCTTTATGTTTTTCTACCAACTCAATTGCCTTACCCAGTCCAACAATTCCAGCAACATTTTCAGTGCCAGAGCGCAAACCAAACTCATGCCCTCCGCCATAAATGATCGGTTTTATAGGTGTTCCTTTCTTAATAAAAAGCGCCCCAACTCCTTTTGGCCCATAGATTTTGTGAGCCGATAGGGTTAAAAGATCGACTTTCAATTTTTGAACATCACAATCTAAATAATTTACTGCCTGAACCGCATCAGTATGAAAATAGATTTTATGTTTTCTTTCTTTGTTTATCTTGGCAAGGAATTGCCCGATCTCTTTAATTGGCTGAATGGTTCCGATTTCATTATTGGCATACATTACCGAAACAAAAACAGTATTCTCTTTGATAGCGTTTTGTATTTCTTTCACTTCTATAATTCCTTCTTTGTTTGGGGCAAGAAAACTTACCTCAATCCCTTCTTTTTCTAATTCTTCAAAAGGATGTAAAACTGCATGGTGTTCAATTTTTGAGGTAATAATGTGAGGTTTTATACCTTTCTTTTTTAAAGCCCTCACCACCCCAAAAATTGCTAAGTTGTTTGCTTCTGTAGCAGAGCCAGTAAACACCACTTCATCTTCTTGGCAATTTAGAAATTTGGCAACTTTTCTTCTTGCCTCATCAATTGCCACCCGAGCAATTTGTCCAAAACGATGTAAAGAAGAAGGATTTCCAAAATCCTTTTTAAAATAAGGCATCATTGCTTTTAAAACCTCTTTGTCTATTGGAGTTGTTGCTGCGTAATCTAAATAAATTTGTTT
>CAZHBV010000034.1:2798-4375 GCA_964530855.1 uncultured Candidatus Saccharibacteria bacterium
TTAAAACCTCTTTGTCTATTGGAGTTGTTGCTGCGTAATCTAAATAAATTTGTTTTGGCATAAGGTCTATCCAGAATTACCTTTCGCTCAGCCTCGGGTAGGCAGTGGGATCTACATCTGCTTAGCCGAGCAAGATCCAAATAGCACACTTTGCGTTAATTTGGGTCGAAGCGAGGCTTAGCAGAGTAGGCGCAGCTGAGCGAAGGGTATTCTAAAGTTATCTTATAAGATCAGCCAAAGTTATTTTGTTTAATGTCTTATCAATTGACTTTTAAGTGTCTGCTAGAAATTCTTTATAAGGTATCTCTATTTACCCCATCTTATTAATCTACCTACTATTCATTATAAACTATTCGCCGGCTAAATCTAACTATCTTTAGTCGTTTTTTCACCATAATTATTACAATCTTTTTGTCAATCTAATTTCTCTGTGCAGGGTGGCACTTTAAATATTTTTTGATAAAATATAAAGAAGTATGAAAGAAGCAATATCCGTAATATCACACCAACCTTTAGAAAAATACCTTTGGCCAGTTTTAATTTTTTTGGGGATTCTTTTAGCCTCGCGAGTTTTTCAGTTTCTGGTTTTAAGACATTTCAAAAAACTGGCCCAGAAGACAAAAACTGATATAGATGATCTTTTTGTGGATATTTTGAAAAAAGTTCGCCCTCCTTTTTATTTCTTTTTAGCCTTATATTTTGCTTTGAAAAGCCTTCAAATCGTATCCTGGCTTGATAAAATTTTAACAGCCATTTTAATTACTTGGGTAATTTATTTAGCAATTTTGGCTTTTCAAAGTGTCATTGATTATGTCATTAAAAAGAAAGCAAAAAGGGATAAAACTACAGAATCTGCTTTTAGGCTTCTTGGGAAAATTTTAAAAGGAGTTTTATGGGCAATTGGAATTCTTTTTATCCTTTCTAATTTAGGGGTTAATATCACTTCTCTTGTGGCAGGTCTTGGAATTGGAGGCGTTGCAGTAGCATTTGCTTTGCAAAACATTTTAGAAGATCTATTTTCTTCTTTTGCAATCTATTTTGATAAACCATTTGGGGTAGGAGATTTTATTGTCGTGGGGCAACATAAAGGAACAGTTGAGAAAATCGGAGTTAAAACTACAAGATTAAGGTCAATTCATGGAGAAGAAGTAGTGATTTCAAATCGCGAGCTTACTAATTCAAAAATTCAAAATTTTGGAAGAGTAAAAGAAAGAAGGGCTTTGTTTAAAATTGGGGTAATTTATGAAACACCCCAGGAAAAACTAAAAAGGATTCCTGAGATAATTCAAAAAATAATTGAGGAGGAAGAAATGACTCGTTTTGATAGAGTTCATTTTGTTGAGTATGGAGACTTTTCTCTAAATTTCGAAATCTCATTCTATGTCAAAACCTCGGACTATAAAACTTTCTTAGATATTCAGCAAAAAATTCTTTTCAAGATCCGCGAAGAATTTCAAAACCAAGGAATTGAGTTTGCCTATCCCACTCAAACTCTTTATTTAAAAAAATCTTAAATTTTAATTAGAGCGTTGTTTAGCTAAGCTAAGCAACAGCTACAGTGAAACTTCGATGTATTC
>CAZHBV010000035.1:0-4320 GCA_964530855.1 uncultured Candidatus Saccharibacteria bacterium
TATAATAAAAAGTGGTGCTAGGTCGAACCTAGCCCAGTCTGTTTACCCTTGCGGTTTCCCCTTTATTAAGAGAACTAAGAGACTAAAAGAGCAACCATGGCGACTTCAAAGCAAAGAGAATTCTTTAATGGAGAAATATACCATATCGTTTTAAGAAGCGTTGAGGGAATTAAAATTTTCAAAGATGACTCAGATTACTATCGCGCAATCTTCGGTCTTTACGAGTTTAACAACGATCACCCAGTTAATATTTGGAAAAACCGTAAAAAGCGTAAGGCCAAACAACAAGTGGTGCTAGGTTCAACCTCGCCCAACTTAATATCGAAAAATCTATTTAGTTTGAAAAGAGACAGAATTGTAGAGATTTTAGCATTTTGTTTAATGCCAAACCATATTCATCTTCTGTTGAGACAAATCAAAGATCAGGGAATTACAAAATTTATGAGAAAGTTTGGCACTGGCTACGCAATGTATTTTAACAAGAAATATGATCGAAAAGGGCATCTTTTCCAGAGTAATTTTGTTTCGGTTCATATAAAAAACGAGGCTCAACTTTCAGTAGTGTTCAATTATATTCATCTTAATCCAGTTTCTATTATCTTTCCTCACTACAAAGAAAAAGGAATCGCCGATGTTGAAAAAGCTATGAGTTTTTTAGAGAGTTATAAATGGTCTAGTCTTTTAGATTATTTAGGGCAAAAAAATTTCCCGTCAGTTACCCAGAGAGATTTTATGTTAGAAGTTATTTCCGATCCGAAACTAGTTAGAGAAGAAATTTTGTCCTGGTTAAAGCAAAAAAAGGAAGTCAAAGAGACAGAAGTGTTGCTAGAATAGGACAAGTTCTATTACGAAGCTTAATCGGCGTAAACTAAACCTTGGCTAGGTTGAACCTAGCCCAAGTTGGGAAATTTTTTGAAGAAACTCTTTTTTATGAGAGTAGGTTTTAGGTTAATTGACTCTCTCCAAAAAAGAGATTACTATTTTTATGTAGATTGTTTACTCTCATATGGATGTTAAAGAGGCAATTAAGAATATTATTCTAAAACCGAGATCTTTTCTTTTTGAAAATTTGGGAGTTGGGCAAACTATTTTTAAAAATACCTTTTGGTTAGCATTGGCAGAAGGAATAACACGCTTTTTAAAATTGATTTTGATAATTTATGTTGCCAGGATCTTGGGCGCTGGTGAATATGGAAAGTTTACCTTTGCTTTATCTTTTGCTGGAGTGTTTACTATTTTTTCTGATTTTGGCATCTCAACAGTTTTGGTGCGCGAGTTTGCCAAGGAAAAAGAAAAAGAGAAAGAACTTTCATCTGTTCTTTCTCTAAAAACAATTTTAAGCCTAGCAACCTTACTTTTGATTTATATTGGTTCTTTTTTTATTACCTCCGATCCTTTAATTCGGAAAGTAATTTGGATTTTGGGAATTTATGTTATAGCAAATAGTTTTTTAGGCATCATTTGGGCCTTTTTTCAAGCCCGCCAAAAAATGGAATATCAAGCCTGGGGCAAAATTTTTCAAGCAATAGTTGTTACCATTGGAGGCTTTTTTGTTCTTTTTAATTTCCCATCAGTGCAAAATTTGAGTTTAACTTATTTGTTTGCCAGTTTAATTACCTTGATTTTTGCCTTGTCGTTTTTTCATCTAAAAGTTTATAAATTAAAGTTTGGTTTTAATAAAGCAATCTGGAAAAATTTTTTGTCAATGTCTTGGCCTTTGGCTTTAGCCGGAGTTTTTACTACAATTTATAGCCAAACCGATTCAGTAATGATGGGATATTGGAGCCAGATTACTCAAACCGGTTGGTATAACGCTGCTTATAAAATTGTCAGGGTGGCTCTAATTCCTGCAGGGTTAATTACAACCGGTTTTTTCCCGGCATTAAGTGTTGCCTTTAAAGAATCAAAAGAAAAACTTCAGAAAATTTGGAATTACTTTATGGAATCAATGTTTTTTTTAGGCATCCCAATAGTAGTAGGAGGAATTGCTTTGGCTCCAAGAATAATAAACTGGGTTTATGGCCCAACTTATTATCCATCAATTTTTGCTTTCCAAATTTTAATTATAATGGCTGGAATTGCTTTTCTCTATCAGCCTTTTAGCCAGGCATTGATTGTCTCAAACCAACAAAAAAGACTTTTTTGGATTACTTTTTCTGGAGCAATAGTGAATGTAATTTTAAACTTGATTTTAATCCCCAAATATTCTCTTTATGGAGCCGCTTTTACTACTCTCGTGACTCATCTTTTAGTTTTCTTTTTACTTTTTAAATTTGTCCTAAGAACTACTTCAATAAAACCCATTAATCTAAGGATTTTATCAAGTTTTATCGGCTCTGTTGTCTCTGCGCTTCTGATGTATTTTGTTATTGTCCAGCCTCAAATTTATTATCTTAATGTCTTTCTTTCAATTCTAATCGGCGCCGGAGTTTATATAGCGTGTTTTTTGTTATATAAAAAGATAATAAGTAAATTTGTTTATCAATCCTGAATAGAGATTATTAATTCAGCAAAACATCAAAAAGTTTAGATAAGTTTAATTAATAAAACCATGGAAAATTATAATAAAAAACAAAAAATTCTTGTTACAGGCGGAGAAGGATTTTTGGGCAAGAATTTAGTAAAACGTTTGAAAAGAGAAGGGCATGAGGTGGAATCATATGATTTAGTCCGTGGGCAAGATCTTCTTAATAGAAAGCAATTAGAAAAAGCAGTTCAAGGAAAAGATGCAGTTTTTCATTTGGCTGCTATTGCCGATTTGAATGTTTCTCGAGAGTGTCCACTAAAAAATATGGAAATTAATGTGATAGGAACTATCAATGTAGCCGAGGCTTGCTGGAGGAAAGGCGCTAGGCTATATTATGCTTCTACCTGCTGTGTTTATGGAAACCAAAAAAATCATCCAACAGATGAAAATAGTTTGCCCAATCCAACTGAAATTTATGCCTCCTCTAAATTGGCAGGAGAATATGTAGTTTTGGGTTATGCAAGAACCTGTGGATTAAAATATAACATTATGCGTTTAGCAACAATGTATGGTCCCGGAATGAGACCCACTTTGGCAGTTTATCTATTTTTTGACCAAGCAATAAAGGGAGAGCCAATTACCATTCATGGAGACGGAACTCAAACAAGAACTTTCACCTATATAGATGACATAGTAGATGGAATTTTGTCTTTATTTAAAAGTGGTATAGAGAATGAAATTGTAAATATTACTACCGAAGAAGAGATATCTGTCTTAAAGATGGCAAAAATGATAAAAGAAATAACAAATAGTCAATCAGAAATTATCTTTACTCCTCAAAGACCGGGTCAAATTCTCAAAGAACAAATTTCGGCAGAGAAAGCAAAAAGACTCTTTGGTTGGAGGGCAAAGACAAGTTTTAAAGAGGGGTTGCAAAAAACTTATAAGTGGTTTTTAGAAAGAAATAAATAAAAATCACCTCTTATGGCTAAATATCTTTTTAGAATTGATGATGTTTGTCCGGAAATGGATTGGAGGAAGTTTGAAAGGTTGGTAAATTTATTTAAGAGGTTTGAGATTAAACCACTTATAGCGGTAGTTCCGGATAACCAAGACGAGGTTTTAAAGAAAGAGAAATCAAATCCGCAATTTTGGGAGAGAATAAACGAATTAGTAAACAACGGTTTTACTGTTGGAATGCATGGCTATCAACACAAGTATGTAAATAAAAGCGGCGGATTGCTGAAAATCCATCAAGGAAGTGAATTTGCCCAACTGCCTTACGATGTCCAATTGGAAAAAATCAAAAAAGGGAAAGAGATATTAGAAAAAAACGGAATAAAAACTGATATTTTTATAGCCCCAGGCCATTCTTTTGATAAGAATACTATCAAAGCGCTTAAAAGCGAAGGATTTAAATATCTTAGCGATGGAATTGCTCTATGGCCGTTTGAAAAATACAAAATGATTTGGATTCCTCAAATTGCGTGGAAACCCCATAGAATACCTTTTGGAATTATTACTTTTTGCTTGCACCCAAATAATCTTTCTGAAAAAGATTTTTCAAAAATTGAAAAATTTATTCAAGAAAATAAGAAAGAAATTGTAAATTTTTGGTGGGCTATAAATTGGTTTAAAAACCAAAGTGAAATTAAGAAAACCTTTTTTCTTTTTGTCAACATTCCCTTTCAGATTATTTGGCGATTTAGATTTAATATTTTTAAATTAATTCAGAGAAACTAAAATGCTCACTACAAATCTAAAAATTAAAGTTCACACGCGAGATAGAGGATATAATAGAAAATATGCGCTGGATTATTTAGAAAGAAGAATGAAAGAAATAGATAAAGATA
>CAZHBV010000036.1:0-4292 GCA_964530855.1 uncultured Candidatus Saccharibacteria bacterium
TCGGTATCTGGAGGAAAAAGCCAAAGAACAAAGAATAGGTCTTTGGGGAAGTTGCCCATTTTCGGGAGATTGATTAAGATAAAATAATATGATTTCAAAAATAAAATACCAAGATTTTCTTTGGCTAAATATAAAAAAGCCTACAAAAAAAGATTTAGAGTATCTGGAAACCAATTTTAATTTTCATCCGGTTGTTATTAAAGAACTGAAAAAGCCATCGGTTCGAGCACATGTAGATCATTTTGAAGATTATTTATATTTTGTATACCATATTCCAATTTACGATCCTGCAATTCGCTCCTCTGTCCCAAAAGAAATTGATTTTATTGTCACACAAAATTGCCTGATAACCGCTACTTATGAATCAATTGACATTTTTGAAGAGTTTTTTAAAAAATGTAAAGAAGATATTAGAATGCAGGAGTTATATTTAAGAGACGGTCCCGGAGGCGTTATTGTTGAGATTATTAAAATTGCTATTCAATTTGCTTTTAGAGAACTTACACACATCGCAGAAAAACTAAAGATGGTAGAAAGAGAAATTTTTTCAGAAGGGAAAGATGAAGAGGAAAAAGTCAAAGAGATTTCTTTTATTAAAAGAGACATTCTAAACTTTCAACTTATAACCAGACCCCATCAGAAACTTCTTCATTCTTTATTTTTGGAAGGAAGTAAATTTTTTGGGCGAAAATACAAAGTCTATTTTTCTACTCTTGAGGCGGAGGAGATGAAAGTTATTGATACCCTTCAAAATTATCGCGATATGGTTGATTCTTTAGAGACAACAAATTCCAATTTGATTAACATCAAAATCAATAAGATAATGAAAATTATCACCGTTTTGGCGTTTATCACCTTCCCTTTAACATTTTTAAGTTCCCTTTTTGGGATGAATGTAGAATATGCCCCATTTTTGGGGAAGCCTGGAGATTTTTGGATTATTTCTTTTTCAATGCTTGTTTTGGCATTTTTAATGTTTGTTTATTTTAAAAGAAAAAAATGGATTTAAAGGCTTATGATGAGCAAAAAGACCCCAAAAAGAAGAAGTTTTGAAATTAGAAAAAAACAAAAAAGAAGAAAAAAACTTAAAAAATTAAAAGAAAACTATTTTGCTGCCAAGACAAAAGAGGAAAAAGAGAAGGTACTCCAGAAAATATTAAAAATTGCCCCAACAATCAATTTAGAGGAATGGCTTAAGAGATAATTTATGCAAAATCAAACTTTTAAAATTGGCGACCAAGTCTTACTTGTAGATTCAAGGGGCAAGAAATATCTTATAAGGCTAAAAGACAAAAAGGGAAGTTTTCATTTTCACAGAGGAGAGATTCGTTTCTCTGATATTATAGGCAAAAAAGAAGGAGATATAGTTTATACCTCCAAAGGAGAGAAGGTTTTATTATTCTTGCCAACCCTTTGGGAGTACATCCTAAAAATGCAAAGAGGGGCCCAAATTATTTATCCAAAAGACATTGGGCAGATTTTAATGTTGGCCGATATTTTTCCTGGAGCAAAAGTTTTGGAAGCAGGAACCGGCTCCGGCGCTTTAACCTTAGCACTTTTGAGGGGAGTTGGCAAAAAAGGAAAGGTTGTTTCTTTTGAAAAAAGAAAGGAATTTTTAGAGATTGCTAAAAAGAATATAGAAGGATTTAAAAAAATAAAAAAAGAGGAATGGGGCAAGTTGGTTCTAAAAAATAAAGATCTAAAGGAAGGAGTAGGAGAAAGAAATTTTGACAGAGCCTTTTTAGATTTACCAGAACCCTGGGAGTTACTTGAGCAAATAAAGAAAGCCCTAAAACCTGGAGGAATTTTAATTTGCTATCTTCCTACAGTCTTACAGATATTTAATCTTATAGAAACAATTGAGAAAAGATATTCAAGAGATTTTTATCTTATGGGAATCTATGAAGTATTACAAAGAGGGTGGCAAAAAGCGGGAGTTAGTTTAAGACCAAAAGACAGAATGGTTGGCCACACGGGCTTTATTATCCTTTTAAGAAGGCTTAAAAATTGATTAAAATTAAGCTTTAAAAGATGTTATTTGACATTATTTTTAAAGATGCTAAAGTAAATTTGAGGAAGAAGTACCTGCTCTTTTGCAGGATACTAGAGGTCGTCTCCTCGAAGAACAAATAGTGAGTAATTTTGGAGAGTCTCCAAAATTATTCTTAAAGTAAATGTCAAGTAAATTGTATGTCGGGAACCTTTCTTATGGTACCACGGAAGATGGTTTGAGAGATCTATTTGCTCAAGCAGGGGAGGTAAAATCAGCGGTCATTATTGTAAATAAAATGTCTGGCAGATCAAAAGGTTTCGGTTTTGTTGAGATGGCAACAGATGAAGAAGCACAAAAAGCAATAGAAATGTTTAATGGTCAGGAGTTAGATGGAAGAAATATTATAGTTGATATTGCAAGACCACCCAAACCAAGAAAAAGAAGGTTTCCCAGATAAATTCTAAAGCCAAAACCCCGCCAAGAATTTGGCGGGGTTTTGGCTTTCTCTTGTCAAGTTAAAAAGAGATAGATATAATAGAGCAATTAATTAAACCTCAACCACTATGAGCCATCCAAAAGAAGAAAAAACAGTCCTTATTATTAAACCCGATGGAGTAAAAAGAGGTTTAGTTGGTGAGATAATTTCACGAATTGAAAAAAGAGGGCTTAAAATTATCGCCCTTCAAATGATTTGGGCCGAAAAAGAACAGATTGACAATCATTACCCAAAAGATGAGGCTTGGATAAAAAGGTTAGGGGAGAAGACTTTGAAAAATTATAAAACCTTTGGTTTGGATCCTATTAAAGAATTAGGAACAGATGATCCTCTTGAAATTGGAAAAACCGTAAGAGGGTGGCTCATTGATTATATGACCTCCGGCCCTCTTGTAAAGATGGTTGTAAAAGGTATTCATGCAATTGCTATGGTAAGGAAAATTGTTGGTAGTTCTATGCCAGCAGAGGCTGAAATGGGAACAATCAGAGGAGACTTTTCAGTTGATGATGCAACCGCAGCAAATAGAGACAAACGCGCAATTCACAATTTAGTTCATGCATCAGAGAATGAAAAAGAAGCGGAGCATGAGTTAAATTTCTGGTTTGCTCCAGAGGAAATTCATGATTACAAACGTGCCGAAGAAGATATAATGTTCTAAAATGTGAAAAACTCATTTGACTAATTTGTTTCAAAATGTCACAATAAAAAGGGACCCTGGAAATTCTGGTCTAATTCCGGCACTACAAGATTGATAGGGAGCCCTATATCTGGATGACCCGTGGGTTATCCATGCGGGCACCCACCAGATTGATACTCCCGGAAATTCAAGCCAGAAACCAGGGTCCCTTTAACTTTTGACAAAAGTCTTGACAAATTTTATATATCTTGTTATAATTATAGCAGAAGTTCTTTGAGAGAAGCAGATTACTTCTTTCACTACTCCTATTTCTTGACAAAAATAAGATGTGTATGGTATAATATAAGTGTAATAAGAAAGAGAAAATAGGAAAGAAATGGTTGACAAGATTTCTATAATATGCTATAATAAAGGTGGAAAATAAAACAAGTTCCTTACAACAAAAATAAAAACAAAAAAGAAGAGAGAGTCGTCATCAATAAACATTGATGGCGTAAAACTTCAAATATCAAAATTTCGAAATATCGATATTTCGGAATGCAGAAAAGGCGACTCTCTCAGAGTCGCCTTTTCTGATTTAAGAACTTTGAAAAAATATGATCCACGCTTTCCGCTCAACGGGGCTTGCCCCGCTCAGCGGGGGCAGGGAAGTGGAGAAGAGAGAGTATCCCTTTGTGGAAGGACGCTCAGGTAATGTATTTTTGGGGTGCAATCCTTCCACACAAAGGGATTAAGTTGGCTCGGAATCGGGCGATTATTGGATGGATTCGCTCCATCCTCAACCCATTATCGGGCTGACACTATTTATCCTCTTCTCCACCTCCCTGCCTTTTCCATAGCACCTTAAAAACTATCCACTACTTACTACAAACTATAAACTAAATATCCCTCGAGGGAGGGACGTCCCAAAAAGGGAGTGCGCCTTTCCTCAAGGAGCGAAGAAGAGAGAGTTCCCGCAAAAATTTTATGCGGGATTAAACCCCAAACCGCATAGGGTTTGGGGCAAAGGAAGGGAGAGTAATGGACGATTTTGGAAAACAATCGTCCTTGAGGAAAGTGCAGTCCCTTTATGGGATAGGTTCTTTGAAAAATAAGCCATCCCTCCACCTCCGGGGATGGCCACAAGGAGATAAATTATTTGTCTCTTTGTGGCCTCTCCGGAGGAG
>CAZHBV010000037.1:0-4126 GCA_964530855.1 uncultured Candidatus Saccharibacteria bacterium
ACACTTTACACATTTTTTACTATTTTTACTTTTTGATCTTTCTTCCTACATATTCTGCAAATTCGGCTAGTCTTGCGGAATAAGCCCATTCATTATCATACCAGGCTAAGACTTTAACAAGATTATCATTCACTTTTGTTGATAAAGCATCAACAATAGCAGAAAAAGTATTTCCTTTATAATCAGAAGAGACCAACGGAGCATCTTCGATACCCAAGATTCCCTTAAAATTCTTTTGCAAAGATGCTTTTTTAAAAGCAAAATTGACCTCCTCCACAGTTGTTTTCTTTTTAACAATACAGGTTAAATCTAAAATAGAAACTACAGGAGTTGGCACTCTAATTGCCATACCATCTAATTTCCCTTTTAATTCAGGAATTACCTTTCCAATTGCCTTTGCCGCTCCTGTGGTTGTGGGTATTATATTTTGAGCTGCAGACCGCGCCCTTCTTAAATCTTTATGAACCAAGTCCAATATCCTTTGATCGTTTGTATAACTATGTACGGTGGTCATAAAGCCTCTGAGAATACCAAACTTATCGTTTAACACTTTTGCAACTGGTGCTAAACAATTTGTAGTACAAGAACCCATGTCAACTATTTTATGTTTTTTGGGATCAAACTTATCTTCATTAACCCCTAAAACAAAAGATGGAATAATATCATCTTTTGCAGGAGCTGAGATAATAACCTGTTTTGCCCCGGCTTTTAGATGTTTTTCTGCTCCATCAAGATGTCTAAAAACTCCGGTACATTCTAAAACAACATCTATTTTTAATTTCTTCCAGGGTAGTTTTTCAGGATCAGGTTCAGAAAGCATCAAAACTTTCTCTCCTTCAGAAGTTCCATCAACCAGCAGTTCTCCTTTTCTAACTTTGACAGTCTTTTCATAAATTCCGTAATTTGAATCATATCGCAAAAGATGAGCTAAGACCTCAGGAGGGGCTAAGTCATTAATAGCCACTACATCTATGTTAGGGTGATTTTTAATAATATGACGGAAAGTTAATCTTCCAATCCGCCCAAATCCATTTATTGCCACTTTGATCATGAACTTACCTTTAATAATTGATTATTGATTAAGGTTAAGCAATTTATCAATTTTTTCTTTGTCAAAACCAACTACAATCTCTCCATCTATATCAATTACCGGAACTGCCATCGCCCCAGTCTTTTTGACAAGTTCTTCTAAAGCTTCCTGGTTTTGAGAGACATCTATATCCTCAAACTCTATGTTTTTCTCTTTCAAATACTCTTTTAGAAGATGGCAATATGGACAGGCGGGTGTAGAATAAATCTTTATTTTAGGCATAGAGTACTTCTTATTAATCATCAATTATTTACAGATTCCTTCATTGCTCTGGCTATCATTTGAGGAAATTATTGTTTTACATTCCTTTGGAGGATTTTTGAACGCCGAACAAATCGCCTTTTTAAAATCTTCTGAAGAACGATTTCCGGTATAAATCATACCATTAATAACTAAAGTTGGAGAAGCCGAAATTGTTGTCTCCGCTTGCCCATATGAACTTGGATCTTGCACAGGATAAGTTTTGCTGGTTTGAGCCATTTCATTTTCTAATAAAGAAACTGCTTCATTTTGTTGGCATTCTTTGATCTTGTCCACATTGATACCCAAACTTGCAGCTATTTTTTCCCATTTTTCATCAACATTCTTTGCGGATGTATTTTTATTAATCTCTTTTACAAAATCCCAAAATTTATCTCTTTGATATTTCCAGACACATAATTCTCTCACGTCTTGATGTAATTCTCCAATTCCATGCATTGAGCAATATTTGTTTTCTTTATCTAAGCAATAATCTGGGTAACCAGAGGCATAATTACTATAAATAATGTAATGTAATTCAATATCTGCTTTGTCCTTCAATAAATCTACAACAGGCATTAGTATTTCCTCAGCCTGATTGCCAAAAGGACAGAAAGACATTACAAATAATTTTACATCTGGTTTTTCGGTTTTTGGAAATTCTTTTGGTTTTGGTGGTGCCAAATCAATTGCTTCTGGAAACAACAATTTGCCATTTTTAGTAACATAGGAAGTATATTCCTTATTTCCAATTTTAAATTGTAGTCTGTAGATCCCATTTTCATCACTAACATTGATCAACTGTGCTTTTGTGTCTCCTTTCAAAAAATTCTCGTTGATAAAATTAATTGCCTTACTTGCCGCTGCTTCTTTGGGCAACAGACCTTGTTGTTGAGATGGAGAAAGTTTAAACACAAATAATAAGACAAGAGCCAAGATGACTATGGCTTCTAAAATGATTATTCCCAAAGCGGGCTTGATTTTTCTCATGAAATTGAAATCAGTTAATTATATTTGATATGCTTTTATATTAGCATAATTTTTTCAAAAATGCAACTAAGTTGAGAGCCTGCAGTCTTTTTATTTTGCCATTTTTACAAGAGACTTCAGAAAAGTGGCTCACTCTATCTTTTTCTGCCCCAAATATTAAAATAGGCACCGGATTGTTGATATGATGTTTTTTTAATGAAGAAGTGGAATGATCTGCAGAGACGGCCAAAATAAATGTTTCTTTGTGAATCTTTCTATTTGAGAATAGCCAGATAATATTTTTATCTATTTTTTCAATAAACTTCATTTTCTCTATAAATTTTCCATCTTCGGCTAAATTATCTGTCGCTTTGATATGCAAGAACACAAAATCATATTTTTTTAATGCGTTTTTAGCAGCAGTAAACTTTCCTTTTAAATTTGTGTTGGGCTTGCCATTTGCTCCTTTCACTTTAATTAAATCCATCCCTAATGCTTTTCCTATCCCCTTATAAAGAGTTCCTCCGGCGATGCAGCAAGATTTAAGGCTAAATTTTTCTTTAAATGTTGGTGTTTTTCTTAAACTTCCCGCTCCTCTTACAAGCAAATAATTAGCTGGCAAAAATCCTTTCCTCTTTCTTTTTTTATTTAAAGGATGACTCTCTAAAATTTGATGAGATTGTTCCAAAAACTGATTAAGAATTTTCGCTGTAAATTTTGCCTCTTTTGTGTTATCTTTAGGTTTAATTTTTTTTACCTTTACTCCAACTTTATGAGGATCGCCATCTGTAATATTAGAAGAAAGTTTTTTTGAGGAGCGAATTCTTAAAACCGCTCTGTGTCCAAAAGCCTTTTTAAGATAAAAATCAGCTTCTTCTATCTCTATTTTATTTAACGCATCAATTAACTCTTTGGTTTTCTCTATTCTACCGGCTCTTCTGTCAGTTATTTTTAAATTTTTATCAACAGTTGCAAAGTTGACTCTTAAAGCCACATCACCTTCTTTTAATTTAACTCCTGCTCCAAGAGCCTCATATACTCCCCTTCCAAGATAATATTTTTTGGGATCAAATGAAAAAAGCGCCACATGTGCTACATCAGATGTTGGGTATTCCTGCCACCTAAATTTAAAAGGAATCATTAAGCCACATATTCCCTCTTTTGCTAAAGAATCAAAATTCGGCGTTTTCGCCGCCTCCAAAGGAGTCTTTCCTCCAAGTTGAGGAATTGGTTCATCTGATAAACCATCGATGATAACTAGTATGATTTTTTTCATAAGCTAAATAGTCAACCATCAAGTACTTAATTAGTTTTTCTTTATATCTCTTCTTCAATTTCCAGCAACCTATTATACTTTGCCACCCTCTCTCCTCTTGCCGGTGCTCCTGCTTTAATAAAATCTGCCCCGAGCCCAACCGCAAAATCAGCAATAAAATCATCGTTTGTTTCGCCTGATCTGTGCGAGACAATAATTTTCCAACCAAATGATCTTGCCAGATTTGCCGCCTCAATTGCTTCTGTTACCGTTCCAATTTGATTAATTTTTATGATCGCCCCATTGCATAATTCTTTCTCTTTTGCCATCTTTATTCTTTCTGGATTTGTTACCAAAAGATCATCTCCGATGATTAAGAATTTAGAATTTAGAATCTTGAATTTAGAATATAAATTTTGCCAGCCTTCGAGGTCGTCTTCTGAAAACGGGTCTTCTAATCCAATAATTGGATATTTTGAGACAAGATCTTGATAAAAATTTAAAAGCCCTTCTCTTGTGAATGTAGCACCTTCAAGATAATATTCTCCGTCTTTATAAAAATGAGTTGCGGC
>CAZHBV010000038.1:0-4124 GCA_964530855.1 uncultured Candidatus Saccharibacteria bacterium
ACCCAAACTGTGTAAAGTGTCACTTTACACAAGGGGGTGGTAGGAGGGGTTGATATTACTTGTTTAAGAGGGAGGTTTTTCAAAAATTTAAAAATTTTTGAAATTTTTTAAATTTTGTGTAAAGTGTCACTTTACACAAAATGGGAATTATGATGGTTGACAAAAATAAGAATTAATTGTAAAAAATAAAAGAGCCTTTAGATTTTTCAAATGGAGGTGAGAGGTAATGACACAGAAAGAAAAGAAAATCTGGAGAGCAACCTTACTGATAGGTGTTTTAATAACGGTTTTTCTTGTAGGACTCCTCATGGCTTTAGACGGAATAAAAGCTCTTGTAAGCGAATATTGTATTAATGTGCCCCGGTTTTCTGTTGAAGAGACACCTGCAAAATATGGGTTAGAATATCAAAAAATAGATGTGGAAGTAGAACCTGGAATACGGCTTAAAACATGGTATATACCCTCTCAACTTGCTGAACCTCTGGTCATTTTGGTGCCAGGGTATGAAGGTACAAGAGAAACTGTTCTTCCCGCAATTCAATTTCTCAATGAAGGCGGTTACTCTACTTTAGCAATAGATCCTCGAGGACAGGGAGAGAGCGATGGCGACTCTATATGTGGCTCTTATCTTGCCCATGACTTGGGAAAAATTGTGCAATTTTTTAAACAGAAAGGAATGTCTCGGTTTATTCTCTGTGGCGTGTCTCTTGGTGCTGTTGGTTCTATTATTGCTGGTGCTCAAAACAAAGAAGTTATAGGAGTAATTGCAGATAGCGCTTTTGCAAATTTGCGCCAAGGTTTAAGACACTCTCCCTCTTTGAAGGCCAAAATCTTATTTGATAACTCTCTCTTATATAAACTCTTTCATGCCTTTGTACCTATATATATTCACAACGCCTTTGGTGAATTTATTGATCCTACCAAAGCCACTGATGCTCTTTTACATATCAAAAACGTCAAAAATATTTTGCTTATCCATGGCAAAGATGATACAGTGATTCCCGTTGAGAATGCGTATATTCTTTTTGAGGAAGCACAAAAAACACCGGGCATAAAGGAACTATGGATTTATGAAGGAGATCATGGAGAAGGGCTAAAGAGATATCCGGCAGAATACAAAAGACAGGTTTTGGGATTTCTTTCGCGAATTTTGGAGGGCTAGCCCCTCCTTTTTTCTTTGAATTTTTTGGTTTAAAATAAAAATATGTTATTGTGGGTTTTACTTTCAGTATTTGCAATTATAGTTGGGGTTCTATTTTATCAGGCCAATAAAGTCTTAAATTATTATCTTTATCCACCGAGGTTTCAAAACAAAAAATCTCCAAAAGATTTTGGTTTAGAATATGAAGAATTTAATGTGCAAGTGGATAAAGAGAAAATTTTTGCCTGGTTTTTCAAAGGAGAGGGAAATTTAACCCTTATTTTTGTTCCTGGATTTATAACCAACCGCTCTTTTGTATTAGAAAGAGTTTGGCCATTATTGAAGAAGAAAGAATTCAATGCAGTTATTTTTGATCCCAGAGGTCAGGGCGACAGCGAGGGTAAATTTTTAATGGGTGTCTTTATGGACGAAGACGTAGAGGCTATTATAAATTGGCTTAAGAGGCATAAAAGGTTAGAAAAATTTGTTCTTTTTGGAACTTCCCTCGGGGCTACTATTGCTCTTGTTGTTGCAAGCAAAAGAAAAGATGTAATCGCGACAGTAGCAGATAG
Organism: uncultured Candidatus Saccharibacteria bacterium; assembly: GCA_964530855.1. Lineage (GTDB taxonomy): Bacteria > Patescibacteriota > Minisyncoccia > Minisyncoccales > PEYH01 > JAGGTU01. Next base: position 1,714 of record CAZHBV010000038.1, read on the forward strand.
CCCATTTACGAATATCTCTAAAATTTCATCCAAAGAAGTTTTCCGAACATTTCCATCTTTGGCAAAATTTTTTTTACCGTTTGCGCGAGCCATTGCTTTTCTTAGGTTTAAACAAGATCTCTTTAAAAAACTCGATGCTCTCTCTAAAATAGATAATATCTCTAATGTATTTTTTATACATGGCAAAAATGATAAGGTTATAAATTATAAACATTCCTTGACTTTGTACAAAAGAGCAAAAGAGCCAAAAAAAATTTGGATTACAGAGGCCGACCATTGTGAGTCGTTTAGCCTATATCCAAAAGAGTACATTGAAAAGGTATTAGAGTTTATAAAATCACAAAATTATTGAAGATATTTTTTATATCCTAGGTAAGTTAATATAGGCACAAGAGTAAAGGCGATATAGGAAAGATATCCGCTATAAATAAGAAACACATTTAACAAAGAGGCGCCGGCATAGATTATTATAGAAAAGAAGATATAAAATGAAGAAAGATCATCTAACGAAAAAGTTCCTTTTTTAAAGTTGAGCAACATTATTCCTATAGAGGTGCCGAGGAATAAAAAATCTAAAATGCCTATCAGAAATCCAAAAGGTGGAAGCCCCGAAGCAACGGCATAGTAATCTTCAGAAGGAGAAATATTTGAGTTAATCGCATAATAAAATGCAAAAGAAAACCAACCTATTCCCCAAACAACATCAAAAATACGATTTATTCGTTTATTTGAAGTAAGATAAGAAAGAAGAATGGGCAAAAAACAATAAAGATGTAAAAAAATGAAAATGCCCGCTGTTGCTAGCAAAAGCTCTCCTGCATCTAAAGAGATGTGATGAATTATCATTATCGCCAAATAATTAAAAAACCACCACAAAGAGCCAAAAAGCCACAGAAAAAAAATTAAGCGCTCTCTAAAAGAAATATTCTTCATTTCTCTTTTCTGCCAGGCTTTAAAAATTATCCAGGCGGCGATAAAACAACAAAAAGCAGCCCAAATCTGAGTCCACCCACTTTTGAAAATTGTTTCATAGATTATTTGTTTTAGAGCGTTTTCCATAAATTAGATAATAAAATAAATCACATCGCCATCTTGAACTATATAATCCTTTCCTGCTATATTAATTAACCCTTTCTCTTTTGCTTTCTGCCAGGATCCGGCTTCAATTAATTTATCCCATTGAATTACCTCACATCTTATAAACTTTTCTTCAAAATCGCTATGGATTTTCCCACCTGCCTGAGGGGCTTTTGTGCCTTTTTTGATTTCCCAAGCTCTAATTTCATTTTCGTTCATCGTAAAAAAGATAATTAAATTTAATAATTGATAAGCTTTTTTAATCACCTGGCTAATTTTTGATTTAAGACCCAGCTCTTGAATTTCTGCTTTGGGCATTTCTCCTAATTCTTCCTCAAGCTTTACATCTAAAACAATATAGTTTTTATTTGCAAGTTCTTGCGGGATTTTGACATCATTACTTCTCACATTATAAACATATAAAATTGGTTTTGCAGTTAACAGAAAAAGATCTCTAATTATCGCTTTTTCTTTTTCTTCTATTTCTAAATCAATCACCTTTTTGCCCTCCTCTAAAGATTTTTTTAACCTTAGAAGAAGCTGGTATTCTTTCTTTGCTTCTTTATCTTGAGTTTTTATTTGCTTTGAAAGTTTTTCTAATCTCTTTTCTATAGTTTCTAAATCTTTGGCTATGAGTTCTCTTTCTAAAATTTCAATATCTCTTTGTGGGTTTATATCTTTTTCCACATGAGCAACATCCTCTTTTTCAAAAAATCTAACAACCTCTAAAATTGCATCAACTTCTCTTATATGGGCTAAAAATTGATTTCCCAACCCCTGTCCTTTATGAGCGTCTTTAACTAAACCAGCGATATCAACAAATTCAATTACTGGAGGAATAATTTTTGGACGCAAAAAGGCTTTTGCCAAAGCATTTAGTCTTTCATCTGGCACTTCAACTACTCCAATATTTGGATCAATTGTACAAAAAGGATAATTAGAAATATCTACCTTCTTTTTTGTTAAAGCTTTAAAAAGAGTTGATTTTCCAACATTTGGCAGACCAACTATTCCAATTTTTAACATGATTTTATTAGATGAGTCCCTCTGTTATTTTGTCATGAAAACTAACGAATGGCAAGTTCTTACCTTGTTTTGACAGGAAATTAAGTTAATTATATAATAAAGTCATCTTGGACATTTACAATTTATAGAAAAAGGAGGTAAAATGAAGAGTTCTTTGGGGCGGATAGGAAAGGGTTTGCTAATAGGCATCCCCGTAGGGATTATTGTGTATATTGTAGTTGTAGCATTGAAAGCCCTTACAGAGATTTTCTTGCCATTGGTGGCAACATTATTGCCAGGAGCCTCTCCGGTAATTCAGACAATGGTTT
>CAZHBV010000039.1:0-4050 GCA_964530855.1 uncultured Candidatus Saccharibacteria bacterium
TTTCCTGTTGAATTTATGGCATCTGTTTTGGCATCAGAAAAACAAGATGTTGAAAGGATTGCATTCTTGTTAGAGGAATGCAAAAGAATGGGAATTGAAGTTTTGCCCCCCGATGTAAATGAGAGTTTTGAGAATTTTACGGTAGTTGACAAAAATCGAATTCGCTTTGGACTTTTAGCAATTAAAAATGTAGGACATAATCTGGTTGAGGCAATTGTTCAGGAAAGAAAAAGAGGGGGAAAATATCAATCAATAGCTGATTTTCTTACACGGATTAATATCAAAGACTTAAATAGAAAATCAATGGAAGCACTAATTAAGGCAGGGGTTTTTGACAAGTTAGAGGAGCGAAATAAACTTTTAAAAAATTTAGATAGATTGCTTGAATATGCCCGTCAGGTACAAAAATCTAAACTCAATGGCCAACAAGGGCTTTTTGATGGTCTTGCAAATGTTCCAAAAATTTATTTGGAACCTGCAAAAGAAGCCACTTTAAAGGAAAAACTTTTATGGGAAAAGGAGCTTTTAGGCTTATATGTCTCAGGGCATCCTTTAAAACCATTGGAAAAAATCTTGCAGAAGAAAGCAATCCCAATAGCCAAAATTCGAGAAAGTATAGAGAAAGAGTCCTCTTTTACTCTTGTAAGAAAAATTATGCCTGGCAGAAGAATTAAAGTAGCAGGATTAATAAACAAGATTAAACGAATTATAACCAAAAATGGCAAGCCGATGCTTTTTGTGGAAGTAGAAGATCTATCAGAGAAAATTGAGACGATTGTTTTTCCGGGAGTTGTTGAAAAAAACCCAACCGCTTTACAAGAAAATAAAATTGTTTTCATTTCTGGTCGAATTGACCTAAAAGACGACGCTCCCAAAATCATTGCCGAAGAAATTGAAGAATTAATTGACCAATAAAATGCGGTATGAGGATTTAATTCAAAGAAATAAGGGTCACATTCCCCTTTCTATTCAGCAAAAAATTAGGAAGGCAAGAATTCTCTTAGTTGGCTGTGGGCTTGGAAGCCAAATTGCTGTTCTGGCTGCCAGAACAGGTTTTAAAAATTTCATTCTTGTGGATGGAGACAAAGTAAGTATTGATAATTTAAACAGGCAGGCATTCGAGTTTAAAGACCTAGGGACAAATAAGGCTATAGCCACAAGTAATTTAATTAAACAGATTAACCCAAATGCTAAAATAGAGACATACCCAATATTTTTGCGCTCTCCTAAAATGGCCAAAGAATTGATTGACAAGAGCGACTTTGTGGTAAATATGGCTGATCCGGAAAAAATAATGTTTTTCATCAATCGCTATGCCCAAAAACTTAATAAAGTTGTTTTCTTTCCACTCAATATAGCTTGGGGAGGATATGTTTTAATTTTTACAAAAGACACCCCGACTCTTGAGGAGATTGTAGGAAAAATTCAAAATCAAAATTTCAATCATTTTTATCTCCAACTTTTACAAAGAACTTTATCTACTTTTCCTTCTTACCTAATTCAATTTTATCAGAAAAAAGGGAAAGAATTCTTAAAAGAAACATATTTTCCTCAATTAGGAGTTACCTCTTATTTAACCTCCGCAATAGTTGTAGAAAGTATGGTAAAATGGTTAGCAAAAAAGCCTCTGAAATTAGCTCCCAAACCTATCTTTCTTGATTTATGGGAAGAAAGCAAATAAGCATATGTTATTTAAAGAAAGATTAAAAAAGTATCTGATCGCAAATCCTAAAAGAGCCATTTGGATAATTTCGAATCTCTCTGTTTCTTATTGGAAAAATTTAGAAGAAAAAATAGCACTAGAAAGTTTCCATAAAACTGCCCGAAACATTCCTGCCTATAAAGATTTTCTTTTAAAGGAAGGAATAAAACATCCTGAAAAAATTCAGACTATTGAAGATTTTAAAAAATATGTGCCAATTATTCAAAAAGAGAATTATATCAATCAATACCCCTTATCTTTAAGACAAAAAAAATCATCTGTAGCATTTACCCTTTCCACCTCAGGAGGAACTACTGGTAAACCTATCATCCAAGCACACACCTGCACAGAGTTTGATCCCCTACCTACGCAAATATATTTAGAATATCTTCTAAATCTCTCTCAGAAAAAAACCCTCTATATTAATGCATTTGCTCTAGGAAGTTGGTATGGAGGTATTGCCTCAACTCTTCTTTCGTATTCTATAGTAAAGAAAAAGGGTTATCATGTTACTATAAGTTTGTGTGGTCTTGAACCCGAAATAATCCTACATATAATTGAGAAAATTGGAAAAGAATATGAATTAATTGTAATCTCAAGTTATCCCAGTTTCTTTAAATTACTCTTACAAGAAGCCAAAACACGCGACCTTCACATTAATGAATACCACATCATTCCCCTTTGTTCAGGAGAACTATTTATTTGGAACTTCAAACAATTTCTAGCAGAGAAGTTCTCTCTTAATATTCTATATGAAATAATTGACATGTATGCCGCTACCGATGTAGGAATTATAGGTGTTTCTACCCCTCTCTCAAATTTAATCCAACAAAAAATAATAAATGGAGAAATTCCGGTGCTTTCTCTTAAGAAGAGTCCATTCTCTTTATTTCAACACAATCCACTATTTGGATATATAGAAGAAATCAACAATGAGGTGGTAATTACTCGAAACTATGATTTGGTTGAAGTACCTCTTATAAGATATCGAATTAAAGACAAGGGAGGAATAATTCCTTTTGAAGAGGTTTACAATAAAAATTTAGAAATAGAGTTAAATCAACGAGGGTTTGTAAAGAAACCGATTAAATGGCCCTTTCTTTTTGTTCAAGGAAGAGCAGATTATGCAGTAATTTTCTTAGGCGCTAATATATATCCTCACCAGATAAAGGAAATTTTGGAGAAAGAAAGGGATAATTTGTTTAATAATTTTAAAATCGGGGTCGAAAATGGAGACAAGCCTCGTTTTGTTGTCCATTTGGAACTCTTGCCCAATGTTTCTGTGAACCAACTTAATATGAAAGAAATTCAAACAAAATATCATTCAATAATTTTAAGAGGACTATTGAAAGATTTAGATTTTAGAGATGCCTACCAGAAAGCCCCTCAATTTTTAGATCCTCTAATTAAAATATATCCTTTTGGTCAAGGACCTTTTTCAGAAAAAATTAAGACAAAACCTAAATACATCATTAAATGATTTTAGGTTTCTGGGAAATAATTCTAGTTATAGCAATTACTTTCGGTAATTTATTTTTATCTATTCTAGTAATTAGAAACGATCCCAAAGGACCAAAGAACAGAGCCTTTTTCTTTTTGTCTCTGTTTGTCTCGTTCTGGATTTTAAGTGCTTTCATCTCTGAAATATTTCCTCTCTCCTATCCCCAAATCTCACTTATCTGCTCAAAAATTGCTGTAGCAAGTACCTTGCTTGCTACCTTTTTCTTTTTTCATTTTTCTCTCCTTTCTTTCTCTCATTTGCCCTCTTGGAGAATTCGCCAACTGTATTTTTGGGGATTAACCGTCACACTTTTCTGTAGCCTTCTTATATTTCTTTCCCAAAATGTAATTAAAGGCCTGAATATTTATCCTGATGGAAATTTTGATATTATCTACGGCCCTCTTTATTATCACCTAATCTTACCGTTCATTATCTTTCTTTTAATTCTTGCCTTAACCATCTCTTTCAAGGGATACTCCCGGCTTTCTCCTCTTCAACGAAATCGTTTTTACTACTTCCTCCTAGGAATAGGTTTCTTTGTCATTTCCAACATCATTTTTAATCTCATTGTTCCCATTCTCATTAATACGGATATTTATTACCGGATAGGTAATTACTCTTCTATTTTATTATTAGGATGCACTGCTTATGCCATCGTTGCAAGGCGGCTTTTCAGTATTAAACTAGCCATTACCGAAATCACTATAGGTATCATTGGTTTTTTGCTTTTAATAAATCTTTTGGGCTCTCATTCAACCTGGGAATACGCATGGAGAGGAGGAATATTTCTTGCGTTTTCTGTTGTTGGAATTTTGTTAATAAGGGCAGAACATAAAGAAATTGAATA
>CAZHBV010000040.1:0-3984 GCA_964530855.1 uncultured Candidatus Saccharibacteria bacterium
TCTCTTTTTATTGTATCTATCTTTTTTATTGCCTCCACAAACCCATCGATGTTTATTTTGCCTTTTTTGTCAAATGGTTCTATTACAAACCCTGTTTTTCCATTTTTAATAACCTCAGGGGCAGAACCTCTTTTGAAAGTAATAACAGGTGTTCCACAAGCCATTGCTTCTATAAAAGTTAAACCAAAAGGTTCTTCCCATTGAATAGGAGCCAACAAGGCCTTTGCCTGGCTATAATATTTAAATGTTTTTTCATATGGGATATTTCCAATATAGCGTATTTGTTTTCCTAAATAAGGTTTAATTTTCTTTTCCCAATACTTGCCGCTATTTGGCAAGCCCGCAATTAAAAGTTTTTCCTTTGCTTTGATAGCCGCTTGAATAGCAATATCAGGCCCTTTTTGGGGAAGGAGTCTTCCGAGAAACAAAAGGTGCCCCTTTGATTTTTTAGAGAAAGGAAAGAGTTTAAGATTTATCCCATTGTAAACTGTACCTATCCAATTTAAATGGGGGGCTGGTTTTCTCTGGGCATTTGAAATTGATACAAAATATTGATTTTTCGAAGAAAATATTTCAAAAACCTCTTTTCTCCAGGGATATACAGGATCATGAAGAGTGTAAACTACAGGAATTTTTTCAATAGCCATAGCCAGGGCTAAAGCCCTATCTACAGGATGAATGTGAAGAATGTCGAATTTTTCTTTAATAGCAGTTTTATACATTAAAGAAACAAAATATTCGTCCCAGAGAGTATATATTTTTGATCTTTCTACCGGCCCTACATATTTTCCAGAAAGGATTTTTAATTCTTTCTTGCCAGAGATTCCATGAAGAGGTTTAAGTTTTCCGCTGATAACCTTCGTGACATTTAATTTTGATCCTTTGGGAGCAAAGAAATACACTTTATGCCCTCTCTTTGTGAGCCCTTCGGCTACTGCTTTTGCGATAACCATAGGGGCGTAAATAATGTCTTTTGGAGGAGGGATAGTGTAATGCCCAGTGATTGTCATTCCAATTTTGAGTTTCCTCTTCATAGATTTTTCTTTTTTATTTCAATAACTTTATAATAAATTTCTTCATATTTATCTGTCATCTTTTGGTAAGTAAAATTTCTTTCTACCCACTTTCTACAATCCTCTCTTTTTATTTCATCAATTTTGTGGATAGCCTTTACTATCCCATCAATGTTTTTTCTTCCTTTTTTATCTAACATTGGCACAACGAACCCTGTTTTTTTATCTTTTACTACTTCAGGAACAGAACCTCTATCAAAAGCAATAACAGGAGTTCCACAAGCCATCGCTTCTGTCATAATTAAACCAAAAGGTTCGTGCCACTCAATAGGATAGAGTACTGCCTTTGCATTTCCATAAAAATCAGACAAATCTTTTTGACTTAACTCACCCAGATATTTTATTTTTCTCCCAAGATGTGGTTTAATTCTTTCTTTGAAATAACTCCTTCGAGATTTATCTAACCTTCCGGCAAAAAAGAGTTTTACCCCTGCCTTTTTTGCTGCCATAATGGCATTTTCTATTCCTTTATACGGATCAATTCTGGCAATCCAAGCAAAATAATCTTCAGGTTTGGGGTTGAATTTAAATTGAGAGATATCAATACCATTGTAGACAACCCAGTTATGAGGAAATTTTACTGGACAGAGTTTTCTTTGCGATTTAGAAATAAAGCAACCGAAAGTAGTTTTTCGGTGAACCTTGAACATCTTCAGGCGGGTGGGAAGTCTTTTGGGGTCTGTAATAGAAGAAGTATAAAGAGGATTGTGAAAGGTATGAAGGCAAGGGGTTTTTGTTAATTCTTGAAAAAATAGAGCCCACAAATCTAAGTGGGAATGAATGATGTCAAATTGGTCGCCTATCTGAAAAGCACGCGATAAATTTTCCAAATTCCAAAAAGGGTCTGTCCAAGGAATATTATCTTTTTTTAAAGCCCGGGGATAAACAGAAACTAACTTCGCTTTTGTTTTGGAATCTCCCGAGGCAAAAAGAGTAACCTTATGCCCTCTTTTTACTAATTCTTCGGTGAGATAATGGACAATTCTCTCAATGCCTCCATATTTTTCCGGCGGAATTGAAACCCACAAAGGAGCAACCTGAGCAATTTTAAGTTTTTCTTTTTTCATCTTTTTCTTTTAAAATTTTATAATACAATGCCTCATATTTATTAACCATTGTTTTGAGATTGAATTTTTTGGCAATGTGTTTTCGACAATCAATTCTTTTTATTTTGTCAATTTTCTTTAAGGCCTCAAGGGCCTCTTCTTTGTTTGAAACAAGAAACCCTGTTTTTCCATTTTGAATTATCTCTTCCATCGCCCCTCTTTTGTAAGCAATAACAGGAGTTCCACAAGCCATTGATTCTATAACTACTAATCCAAAAGGCTCAGGTCTTTTTACTGGATAAATAAAAGCCTTGGCATTGCTAAAAAGATCAATCTTTTTTTGAAAATCTGCCACTCCCACAAATTGAATTTGCTTTCCATCAATAAGAGGCTTGATTCGATAATCAAAATAATCTCCGTATCCCGGAAGGATAGGGCCCGAAAGAATAAGTTTTTCTCCGGCTTCTTTTGCAATTTCAATTGCTTCAGCAGGACCTTTTTCAGGAGTAATTTTCGAAAGCCAAAGAAGATAATCTTTAGGATGAGGATTGAAAGGATATTCTTCTAGAGGGAGGCCATGATAGATAGTTTTGACAAAATTTACACCAGGAGCGGATTTTCTTTGATTTTTAGAGATGGCAACATAATTTATATTAGGAAATTTTTTAAAAAGAGCGATTATTTCTTCATACATTGGATGGTGAATAGTAGAAACAATAGGAGGTTTTAAAAATTTGCTGTATGGGGCAGTATAAAATTCACAGTGATCATGAATAATATCAAACTCATCTTGCATTTCCAGAATTTTCCGATACATCAAAGAAAAGATAGCATGAGGAGCATGAAGATGAGCCCTCCATAAAGATTTAGGCCAGATGGGAATTAATCTGGCTGAAGTTTTAGAATCTCCTGAAGCAAAGAGAGTAACCTCGTGCCCTCTTTTAACTAATTCTTCGCAAATCCAAGAGACAACTAATTCAGTTCCTCCATAAGTATAGGGGGGCACGGGAATCCAAAGAGGAGCGATTTGGGCAATTTTCATATTTTTTATTCTTAATGGGTCCAAGTTGATTTTAAAAAAGGATTCGATTATAATTATACCAGAAATTTATTCATTTGAGAACATGAAAAAGGAAAAAGTCGCCGCCATTGTTCCTGCTTTTAATGAAGAAAAAACAATTAAGGCTGTGGTAGAAGCCCTTTTGAAAACCCCTTTTGTGGATGAAGTAATCGTTGTAGACGATGGCTCAAGCGATAATACCTCTAAAATAGCCAAAGAGGCAGGCGCAAAGGTTATAAAACTAAAAGAGAATCAAGGAAAAGGAAAAGCCTTGCAGATTGGGACAGAGCAAACCGATGCTTCTATTTTTCTTTTTTCAGACGCCGATCTCATTAGAATTAAACCCTCTCATTTTCAAAAGTTAGTTAAACCTGTCCTGCAGCAGAAAGTAGATATGTGTGTGGGCACTGTAGATCGAAGGAATTTAAACAAAATTTTAGCCCGGTTTCTTCCAAAAGTAGAATCTCCTTTTTCGGGTATGAGAGCCTTAAAAAGAGAGTTTTGGGAGAGCATTCCAAAAGAATATAGAAAAGGATATTTTGTTGAAAGTGCTCTAACTTATTTTGCTAAAAAGAATAATTTAAAAACGCATTCTTTTATTCTAGATGGGGTCTCTCATTTGATTAAAGAGAAAAAACACGGTTTTTCTTTCGGGGTTAGGGCAAGAGCAGAAATGATCCTCCAAATTGTAATTGTAAATATCCTTTTAAGGATTCATTAAATTTATGGACTCAATTATTGATGAAATAAAAAATCGCCTCGACATAGTTGAGGTGATTTCAAGTTACATTAAACTTGAAAAAGT
>CAZHBV010000041.1:0-3968 GCA_964530855.1 uncultured Candidatus Saccharibacteria bacterium
TGTCTTGGTGGGCCTTCACATTTCCTCTTGGAGCATATGTGGCAGCAAGTCATACGATCTCATCACTATTTAAAATCCCACTAATAGATTATATTGGCTTTGCTCTATATTGGCTTTTAGTTATTTTCTGGGTGGTTACTTTTGTAAGAACTTTCATCCATGCGTATCATGGGACGCTATTTAAAGACTAAGATGTCTTCTCCCAATAGAGTTTATTTTAATTATGGATATCATAGTAACGAAAAACCTGACTAAAAAATTTAATGGTTTTGTTGCTGTTGATCATATCTCTTTCGAAGTAAAAAAAGGAGAAATTTTTGGTTTTCTTGGACCTAACGGTGCTGGAAAATCAACAACAATTAATATGCTTTCAACACTCTTACCTCCTACAGAGGGAACAGCCACAATAAATAATTTTGATGTATTAACTCAAAGAGATAACGTCCGCAAATCAATTGGTCTTGTTTTTCAGGATCCAACTCTTGATGACCGTTTAACAGCAGAAGAAAATCTTCGTTTTCATGCACAACTTTACGGAGTCCCTAAAGAGGAGTATAAAAAACGGTTGGAAGAAGTTTTACGGCTTGTTAATTTGTGGAACCGGAAGAATAAAATTGTCAAAACATTCTCCGGAGGAATGAAACGACGACTTGAAATTGCACGGGGTCTCATTCATTATCCACAAATACTTTTTTTAGATGAGCCAACCTTAGGGCTTGATCCCCAAACCCGGGCACATCTTTGGGAATACATTCTGAGACTTAAACATGAACGCCATATGACTATTTTTATGACTACTCATTATATGGAGGAAGCGGAATATTGTGATAGAATTGGAATTATTGATCATGGAAAAATAGTAGCAATAGATACCCCGGTAAATCTCAAAAAACAGATAGGGGGAGATATTATTCGTATGAAATCAAAAAACAAACAAGAACTTAAAAAAGAACTCGAGAGATTATACAAAAAGGAAGTCATAGAAGAAGATGAAATGCTTCAGATAAAAGTTTCGGAAGGAGAAAAGTTTTTGCCTCGCCTCTTTAACGAACTTAACACTAAAATTGACTATATAGAATTGCGAAAGCCTACGCTTGATGATGTATTCCTTTCATTAACAGGTCGTACCATTAGAGAAGGAGAAGCAACCTCAAAAGATCGTATGCGTGAAAAGATCCGCATACGCCGCAGTAGATAAAAGTATGATTTTTCTTCAAGCAATTTATGTAATCTGGCAAAGAGAATTAATCCATTATATAAGAGATAAAACAATAATTATTTCAACCCTAGTTCAGCCTTTAATCTTTTTGGCTATTTTTGGTACAGGACTTCGACAAACGCTTGCCCAAGCCAATTTTGGAATTGATTTTCTCCAATTTATGTATCCCGGAATAATTGCAATTAGTGTTACAGGGGTTGCTTTTTCCTCTACCATTTCGACTGTTTGGGATAGAGAATTTGGCTTTTTGAAAGAAATTCTTGTAGCACCGATTCCTCGCACTACTATTGCGATAGGCAAAATTTTAGGCGCAACTACCATCGGTGTAATTCAGGCCCTAATATTGCTGATTCTTGCTCCTTTTATTGGCATTAGCATCCATCTCTTTATTTTACCAAAACTTCTCTTTTTTATCCTTCTTTTGTCCTTTGCCGTTTCCGGTATAGGGCTCCTTATTGCCTCTCTTATGACAACAACTGAAAGTTTTGGATTTCTTATGCAACTACTTATTTCTCCAATGTTTCTTCTTTCGGGAGCATTTTTCCCGCTTACTGCGGTACCAAAATGGATATCTGTGCTTTCTAAAATCAATCCCCTTACCTACGGGATAGACGCTTTAAGACAAATTATTCTCTCCTCTCAAATTTCTTCCGAAGTTATACAAAGTATTACTTTATATCCCATCCATATCGATGCTTTATTTCTTATTGCTTTCTCCGCCGTAATGATCATTGCTGCTGTATATGCATTTAACAGGAGAGGTTGAAAATAATCCTTTAAAAGAAGTCTATTTATCGAGGTGTAGATTTTAATTTTTAAGCAAAATCAACGTAGTTGATTTGGTCGGGGCACCCGGATTCGAACCGGGAATCACACGCTCCCGAAGCGTGTATGTTACCCTTACACCATGCCCCGATATTACTCACTCAACTGTTTGACCGCTCTCATTAACTGACCCAATATTTTTGTTTTGTCATCTTGTCTCTTTTCTCTACAATCTGATTTATCTTTTCTCTTGCCTTCTTTGTTTTTTCTTTTAGTTCCTCATCACTTAATTTCCCCAATTCTTTTACCTTTTCTTCTAAATATCTTTCATTATTTTTATCTGGCTCATCTAAGACTTCGGACAAGAGAATGTCCAGAATCTGACCGATTTTTGGACCAGGCTCAATTTTTAAAATACTCATAATTCTATGACCATTGATCTTGAGCATTCTTGTATCAATCGGGTCTTGAGACACTTTATCAACTACATATAAAAAGTGACGCAGACGATAAGGTAAAGCTTTTTTGCACCCAGAGCCAATTCGATCAGCCATTCTTAACTGAACAAGCTCTTCTATATTTTCTTTCCCAACCCTTCTTAAAAGCCTTCTTACTGAGGATTCTCCAACCTCCCCTACATTGTAATAAAAAAGATGATATCTTACCAATTTTACAATTTTTTCAATATCTTTTTTTGAAAAGCGAAGCCTGTTTAAAATTTGGGCAGTCATCTTAGCTCCTACAATCTCATGTCCATAAAAAGTAGCATCTGGGCCTTCTCCTCTCTTTGTTCTTGGTTTTCCAATATCATGAAATAAAGCTGCCAATCTTACGTATTTGTTAAATCCTTTTTTTGCAGCAAAATCTAAAGACCTCAAAGAATGTTCATAAACATCGTAGATATGATGCTTGTTTTGGCTTACTTTATACCCTTCTAATAATTCTGGAATTATATATTTCAAAAGTCCTGTCTCTCTTAAAAGCTCTATTCCTTTGGCAGCATTTCTTGACATAATAATTTTTAAAAATTCGTCCCTTATTCTCTCTTTTGAGATAAATTCTAACAAATAAGCGTTCTTTTTAATTGCTTCAAATGTTTTCTTTTCAATTTCGAATTCCAAAGTTGTTGCAAATCTTACCGCTCTCATAAGACGCAAGGCGTCTTCTTTAAATCGTTCATCCGGCTCTCCCACCGCCCTAATAATTCTGTTTTTCAAATCCTCCTGTCCATTAAATGGATCAATGATTCTAAATTCTTCAGTTTTAAGTTTTGCGCTGCGGTTTTGCGTTTTGAGTTTTGAGTTTTGAGTTGTTTTTATTGCCATCGCATTAATGGTAAAATCTCTTCTTGATAAATCTTCTTCTATTGTTTTAGCCCATCTAACTTTATCAGGATGACGTCTATCGGTATATTTTTCTTCAATTCTAAAAGTGGTCACCTCAATTTCTTTTAATGTAGGGTCCTTTGAGCCGGTTAAAACGGTGACTGTTCCAAATTTATTCTCTATAAAATGTTTTGGAAATATCTTTGCAACTTCCTCTGGTTTTGCATCTGTTGCTATATCCCAATCTTGGGGTTTTGCTCCTCGAAGAATGTCTCTTACACAACCTCCAACAATATAGGCCTGAAACCCTTTCCCTTGAAGATTGTTTATTACTCTTAATACTTCCTTTGGAATTTTAATTTTTAATTTTTCATTTTTCATTTTTAACTTTAATTATCTTCATCTTATCTTGAATATTGCTTTTTTTCAATTCTTTTTGTATTATTTAAATAGCCCCCGTGGTCTAATTGGATAAGACGTCGCGCTTCGGACGCGAAGATTGCGGGTTCGAGTCCTGCCGGGGGCACATAGCACAACTTAGCGAGCGATAGCGAGCTTAGTTGTGCTTGTGTCCTGAGCCATAGACTGGCGAAGGGCAAGCGAGCTTACTCACTCCTATACCCCGAGGAGCGAAGCGACGAGGGGTTAAAGCGAAGCGA
>CAZHBV010000042.1:0-3525 GCA_964530855.1 uncultured Candidatus Saccharibacteria bacterium
TTTCTGGATATATTGAAAAGCGGCAAGGGCTGATTTGGCTCCTTCTCCACAGGCAGTAATAATTTGTTTGAAGGGTCCGGCATTGCAATCACCTGCTGCGAACAATCCTTCTGTTTTTGTCTGGCAGGTTTCAAACTCAACTATTATTTCATCTCTTTCGTTAAAATCCACCAACCCTTTTGCAAAAGAGGTTGCTGGTTGATTTCCGATTTGAATGAAAACTCCATCAACCTGAAGTTCTTTTTCTTCTTGAGTTTTGCGATCTAAAAAAACAATCGATTTCACAACATTGTCGCCTGTAATTTTTTTAACCTGAGCATTAGTTATAATTTCTGTCTTTCCTAAATTTTTTACAATTTCTTGATTTGTCAAGTCAGCTTTGACAGTTTCGCCATATTCAAGGATATAAATTTTCTTTGCTATCTTTGACAAGAAAATCGCCGTCTCAAAACCTGCATTCCCACCCCCAACAACTGCAACAGTTTTATCTTTAAAGAAAGCACCATCACAAACAGCACAATAACTTACTCCCTTTCCTAAAAATTCCTTTTCTCCTTTAACTTCTAAAGGTCTTGGATCTGCCCCTGAGGCAATAATTACTGCTAAGGAATTAAATATTTTATCTGTCTTTGTATAAACGCTAAATACGCCTTCTTCTTTCTGAATTCTTGTAACCTCATCTTGCTGAACCTCGATATTAAATTTTTGAAGATGATTCTTAAACTTTTGAATTAACTCAATTCCTGAGATTTTCTCAAAACCAGGATAATTCTCGATGTCAATTGCCTTTTTTGCAACCTGCCCTCCAAATTCTTTACAAATTAAAAGCGTTTTAAGATGTTGTCTTCCGGCATAAATTCCAGCAGTAATTCCTGCCGGCCCCCCACCAATAATGATGATGTCATATAATTCATTTTTCATAATAGCCTATTTTCTTTAATAAATTTCTTCAATTTTGGGCCATATCTTTCATTTTTCAAAGAAAAGTATAAATGAGTTTTTAGCCACTCCTCCTTTGTGCCACACTCAAGCCACTTTCCTTCAAACTCATATCCATAAATTGTCTTCCCATCATCTAACATTTTTTGCAGAACTTCTGCCAAAATTATTTCACCTTTTTTGCCAACTTCAGCCTTTTTTAGATAATCAAATACTTCAGGCGTTAAAACATATCGCCCGACAATAGCCAAATTTGATGGAGCCTCATCGGGTTTTGGTTTTTCAACAATTCTTCTTATCTTAAAAACCCTACTTGCAATTTTTTCCACTTCAACCACGCCATAAGAAGAAAGTCTTTCCTTATTTTCGATGCGTTCTAGCGCAATTACAGGCCTTTGAGAAGTTTGAAAAATTTTAATAAGTTGCAAAAGACACGGTTTTTTTGATTCAATAATGTCATCGCAAAACATTACACCACAAGGCTGCTTATTTAGTTTTGGTAATCCCTGCAAAATTGCATCTCCATCTCCCAAAGGTTTTTTCTGTATAGCCACAGATATAGAAAGCCCTTTTAATAACTCCTTTAGTTGATCTAATTCCTTAATTAAATGATTTCGCCCTCTTTTTCTTAAAAGATCCTGCAAAGATTTTGAAGGCTTAAAATATTCTAAAGCAATATTTTTTCTGCCTGAGGTTATAAAAATTATCTCTTCAATACCTGATTCTTTTGCCTCTCTTATGGCATATTCTACCATTGGCTTATCTACCACCGGCCAGAGAATTTTTGGCATTACTTTTGAAAGAGGTAAAAATCTAGTACCCAACCCTGCTATTGGAAGAATTGCTTTTTTAACTTCTTGCTCCATAGTTTTTTAATTAGTTTTATTTTGAAGATAATTTTTGCCTTAAAAATGTAGGAATATCCCATTTTGCCTCCTCTCCCAGAAGTTCCTCTTCTGTTTCCTTTGCAATTTTGTGGATATCAAGCGCGTTTCTTCTAATTCTTTTTTTAATTTTTAAAGATGGAACTTTCTTTTTGACTTTCTTTTTTGGTTTTTTTTGAACTTCTTTTTTTGGCTCTTTTTCTGCCTTTTTTGATTTTACTTTTTTGAGTTTTGGTTTTTCCAAGTATTTAACTGCCAAAAGAGTAATTCTTACCTGATCTTTTAAATGCAAAGAATTAATGCCCAAAATAATTTTTGCCCTTGGGTTAAATTGAAAGATGGTTTTGGCTACTTTCTCAATTTCTTGCATGCTCAAATTCCTCGGGCCAGCGATATCACAAAGAAATGCCTGCGATTCTTTCAGCTCAAAATTAGAAAGAGGATTTTCAAACAATCTTTTTAAAGCCATGTTAGTTCTCTTTTTTCCACCGGCTTTAGCACAATTTAAAAATGCTTCTGTCCCCTTTTGTTTCAAAATACTCCTTAAATCAGCAAAATCTGTGTTAATCATGCCCGGTTGATACAAGGCTTCTATTAATCCTTCAAAAGTCTGCGCTAAAATTTTGTTCATCAAAAGAAAAGCTCTATGTAGCGAAGTTTGCTCTTTTACAAGTTGAAAAATTTTCTGATTTGACATAACAACTGTTGAGTTTAGGTTAGGCTTGATTTTCTTTATTGCTGATTTGGCAATTTCCATTCGTTTCTGCCCCTCAAACTTAAAAGGAAGGGTGAAAACACCAAGCGTTAAGAGGTTTAAAGAATTGGCAACTTGAGAAAAAATAGGCATTGCGCCAGATCCTGTTCCCCCTCCCAGACACGAGACAAAAATACAAAAATCTGATTTTTGAAGTTCTTTTTTCATTCTCTCCTGTGCTGCCTGTGCTGCTTTTTCTCCAAGTTCTGGATTCATTCCACAACCAAGCCCATGGGTTACTTCTTCTCCAAAATAAAATTTCTTTACTTTTTTGGGAACATTTTTCAATGCCTGCCAGTCTACATTTGCCGCTATAAACTCTATTTTACCTCCATGCCTTATTTTTTTTCTTGCAAAAATCTTTGCAATCTCACTTACAATTGAACATCCTCCACCTCCCACGCCAATAATTTTTATCTTCGGCAAGGTTAATCTACCCAAGTTTTGTGATTTAGTCTCAGTTGCCATGTTTTTTCATTTTATCATATAAATTTCTTTTTTAAAATAAAGTTTTCTGAGCCGAGTATTTTTGCGCTTCTGTCTCTTGAAAAATTCTTACCTTGCCAAACACCCCATCATAACCAGGTTCTATATTCACCTTTCCCTCTCTTACCCTTATAATACCTTCAGTAATCTCCGGCAGAGTTTGAGATTTTAAATCTTCTTCTGAAACATTCAGCAAAATATTAAATTCATTATCAAATTGATTAATCAAATTATGATACTCTTTTAAAACCTCTTTTGTGCCTGGAGCTTTGGATATAGCCTCTGCAATAATTTCTTCTAAAGGCACCAGACTTTTATAAGGAATGGCATTTTCTGGCACGAAGCCTTCTTCTCTGTCTGCCAAATCTTCTACTCGATGAAGCACCCCCAAAGTAAGAGGTTTTCCACAAACCGGACAAATATTATTATATTTTTTTGCCTCTTTTGGCGATACTCTTACCC
>CAZHBV010000043.1:0-3364 GCA_964530855.1 uncultured Candidatus Saccharibacteria bacterium
CAAAAGAAGACAAAATAAGAGAATGTTTGAAAAAATTTGAAGGAAAAATTTTACAGAGGCCGCCGGCTTTCTCAGCAATCAAAGTTTCGGGTGTCCCTGCCTATAAATTAGCAAGAAAAGGAAAAGATATCAAAATTCAGCCAAAAGAGGTAGAAATATTGAGAATAGAATTATTAGATTGCCAACTCAAAAAGCCGGAAAGCATTTTAAAAGTTAAACTTTTGGTTAAATCTGGCTTTTATGTGAGAAGTTTTGCGAATGATTTAGGGAAGATGCTGAAAACCGGTGGCTATTTAAAGGAGTTAGTAAGAACTAAAGTTGGAAATTTTACCATTCAAGAGGCAATTACTCCCGAGGATTTTAAAAAGGGAAATTTAGAATTATATTTTAAAGCATATGGACGGGTGCAGGGGGTAGGTTTCAGATTTTTTGCTCAAAAATGGGCTAGTTTATTGGGCATTAACGGAAAAGCAGAGAATTTAGAAGATGGAAGCATTGAGATTATTGCCCAAGGGGGCGAAGAAAAACTCCAGAGATTTTTAGACAAGATTTTAGTGGGACCAACCTTCGCAAAAGTTGAGAAAGTTTTTTATTATTTTAGAAAATCCCAAGATCCTTTTTTGGACTTTAGAATCTATTAAAATTTGTTCATTTCGATTCTTTCTCGAATTCTTTTTAATTTATTTTCCAAAAACCAAAGATTATGAATTGTTAAAAGACGGCCGGCTAGTTGTTCCTTTGCTTTAAATAAAAAATTAAGTTGGGCAATAGAATAATTTTGACAGGTAAAACATTTGCATCCTTTTTCAATAGGTTTGAATTTATCCATATGGCGACTTTTTGATATATCCAAATAACCTTTAGAAGTTAGGGCGGTGCCATGACGGGCTATTCTTGTAGGAAGAGCACAATCAAAAAGATCTATTCCTAGTTTAATAATTTTTTCCATTACCTCTAAATCCCCTATTCCCAAAAGATGATGAGGTCTTTGCCAGTCGATATGCTTGTTGATCCAGGAGATAATTTTATACATATCGTTTTTACTTTTACCCAAAGCCCCTCCAATGGCAATTCCAAATACAGGCAAGTTATTTACAAATTTAGTTGAAATTCTTCTTAATTCTTTATAAATACCTCCTTGAATTATTCCAAAAACTTGTTGAGTTGGAGGAATTTTTATTTTCAAGAATCTCTCAAACCACCAATGACTTAATTCCATTTCTTTTTTGGCGGTTTCAAAATCATCTAGGGGTGAGCCACAAACATCTAAAAGATAAATAAAATCAGCCCCTAATTTAATTTGAGTTTGAGCTGAAAGTTCAGGGGTGAGATATATTTCTCTTCCATCGCGCGGAGATCTAAACAGAATTCCTTTTTGAGTAATTTTTTTAACCAGATTGTTGTTCTCTTTTTTCTTTTGAATATTGTTTTCTGGAAAAATAGAACCGATCTTTCCCAAGCCTAACTCTGCTCCTTTCCCTAAACTAAATACCTGAAACCCACCAGAATCGGTAAAAATTGGCTTTTTGAAATTGAAAAATTTATGAAGGCCCCCAAACTTCTTTACTTCCTCTACCCTATTTAGATCTAAAAAGTGAAAAGTATTAACAATCTGGCATTGGGTTTTTGTTAATTCTAAATCTTTAAAATCAAGCCCTCCTTTTATTACACCTAAAGTTGCCACAGGCACAAATGCAGGAGTTATAATTTTACCATGAGGAGTTTTAATTTCTCCAACACGGGCTTTACTTTTTTTGGAGGTTTTTAAGATTTTAAATTGAAACATTTTATTTAAGGTTTTTAATCCTTACTCCAATTAACCGAATTAGTTTCTTTTTAGGGTTTTTTCGCTTGTCCAAAAAAGGTAGTAACATATTTATCCCTTGTGTGAGTAGCGCCTTTTTAGAAGAAAAAGGTTTTTCAAATGTTTTTTCAAAACTTTTTGTTTCAAAATCAAAGAAGCGAACAGTTATAACTATAGTTTTGAAGGTTGTAAAACCTTCTTCTTTAAATTTGTAAAAAGTTTTGTCAACTAGCCTCTGAAATTCTTCAAAAATTATTTTAGGACCGAGGGTATCTTTTAAAAAAGTAGTCTGGGCCCCAATTGATTTAATTTCTCTTTTTTCAACAATAGGTGTTATATCTATCCCTCTTGCCTTTTTATAAAGTTCTTCTCCAGGTTTTCCAAAAAGTTTTTTTAATTGCCCCTTGGGTAATTTTTTAAGATCTTGGATTGTTTTTACTTTTAACTTGGCTAAAACTTCTTCTGTCTTGGGACCAACTCCCGGCAGTATTCTTACTGGCAAAGGGTTAAGAATTTTAGATACTTCTTTGGGTTGAACTACTTTCAGACCATCTGGCTTTTCTAGTTGCGAGGCTATCTTTGCAATTAGTTTGTTGGGGCCAATGCCAATTGAGCAGGCAAGTTTCTCTTTTTGTTTTATTTCTTTTTTTATCTTTTTACATAATTTTTGAGCCTCTTTATAATTTTTTACAAAACTCAAATCTAAATAAAATTCATCAATGCTTGCTTTCTCTATCTTTTTTGTATAATTTCTTAAAATTTTCTCTATATTCTGGGAAACTTTTTTGTATTTTTCAATATCTGGCTGGATAAAAATACACTCTGTCTGATCTTGTTTTTGAGCTTCTTTTGCAAGTTTCCAAGCCCGCGAGATAGGCATCGCTGAGTGGATACCAAATTTTCTTGCTAAATAATTTGCAGTTGAAACCACTCCCCTACCTTTTCCATTTTTGGGATCTGCGCCAACAACTAAAAGTTTCCCTTGAAAATGAGGATTGTCTCTTTCTTCAATAGAAGCAAAGAACGCATCCATATCAATATGGGCAATAATTTTCATAATTTTTGAAATTTTTTCTTCTCAAGTTCTCGCACTCTTTTCTCATCTAAGCCAAAATGATGAGCAATCTCATGCCAGACAACTTTTCTAACAGTGCTTTCTATTTCTTTAGGGGTTCTTGCTACTTTTTCAATAGGTTTTTGAAAAATGGTAATTTTATCAGGAAGAACATTGGCATAATGAGTCCCTCGCTTGGTTTTGGGTATACCTTGATATAAGCCAAAAAGTGAATACTTATTTGGAAGTTTAAGCTTTTTGATGATATCCTCGCTTGGCCAATCTTCAATTACAATATCTACATTTTCAAGCAGTTTTCTAATATGGGTGGGTAGCTGTTCTATCCCTTGTTTTACTAATTCTTCAAATTCTTTGCGTGTCATTACTTTATCCTATATTGATTTTCATTTTGTTGCAATAAACCTGATAATGTACCCAAACTGTGTAAAGTACCCAAACTGTGTAAAGTGTCACTTTACACAAGGGGGTGGTAGGAGGGGTTGATA
>CAZHBV010000044.1:0-3254 GCA_964530855.1 uncultured Candidatus Saccharibacteria bacterium
GGAGGCGTTGGAAAGTCAATGCTTGCTTCGTCTTTAGCAATACTTTTTAGCAGAAAAAGAAAAATAGTTGCGGTTGATTGCGATGTTGATGCTCCAAATTTAGCAATTTGGCTTGGCAAGCCGGAAAACTGGCAGAGAATAAAAAAGATAAGTGTTTCCGAAAAACCAATCATCGATAACAGCAAATTAAATGAAAGAGAAGCCAGAAGCTGTGCAAAAAAATGCCGTTTTAATGCTTTGGAAGTTAAAGATGGTAAGTTAAAACTCAATCCCTTTTTGTGCGAAGGATGCGGTGCTTGTGAAATTTTTTGTCCCAATAAAACCATAAAGATGCAACCCGTCAAAAATGGAGAGATAAAAATAAAAAAAATTGGGCGAGCAAGACATAGTTTTCCTTTAATTTCCGGCCAACTTTTTCCCGGAGAAACTGGATCAGGAAAAATTGTAACCGAAATTAAAAAAGAAGCAGAGAAATTTGAGTATCAAATAATGATTATTGATTCTGCCCCGGGAACAGGTTGCCCAACAATTGCCGCTTTACAAGACGCTGACTTTGTTGTATTAGTAAGTGAGCCTACTCTTTCTGGGTTTTCTGATATAAAAAGAGTTTTAAAATTAGTGAATCATTTTAATCTCTCATGGGGATTAGTAATTAATAAATGGGATATTAACAAGAGTTTGAGTCAAAAAATAAAAAGATGGGCCGGCAAGAAGTTTTTAGGGAAAATATCTTATGATAAAAAAATTTTTGAAGCTGCAAGCAGACTTTGTCCAATAATGAAGACAGATTTAAAAGCAAAAAAAGAAATTGAAAAAATTTATGAAAATTTAGTAAAAAAGTTATGTCTCCTCGACCAATAAAACCCAGGCGAGTTTCTTTTGACCCTAATGTTACCTATTTTAAACCTCGAGCCGTTCCTCTTTCAATGTTAAAAGAAATTGATTTAAAAGTTGATGAATTAGAGGCTCTGCGACTTTGTGATCTAGAGAATTTAGAACAAAAAGAAGCGGCAAAGAAAATGAAAATTTCCCAAAGTACTTTAAACCGAATTTTAACTTCCGCCAGAAAAAAAGTAGCAAGAGCGCTAATAGAAGGAAGGGCTATTAAAATTCATAAAAAGAGCGAACAAAAGTAGAGCAACCTTTTAATTATTTGAAATGTACTTACCTAATAATTAAAATAGAAAAATGATTACGCTTTCAGAAGTCCAAAAAAATCCATACATTCTTGAGTTTATTGAAAAAAGTCAAAGGACCCTATCGTTTTATCATTATACTGATCATGGGATTGATCATGTAAAATTAGTTGCAAGGAGAGCCAGAGATTTAGCAAATAAGATTGGTTTTTCAAAAGAGCATCAAGAACTGTGTGCAATTGCTGGATTTTGTCATGATATGGGTAATTTCATAGACAGAAAAAATCATGAATATTGGGGAGCGCTGCTTTTTTTTGATGTTTTTAAAAATAAAATGGCTCCAAAAGAGTTAAGTTTGGTTATGCAGGCAATAGCAAATCACGATGACTACTATGCCAAAGTATTAAATCCAATATCCGCCGTTTTAATTTTAGCAGACAAATCAGATGTAAGAAGAAGTAGGGTGATTATTAAAAACAGAAAGCTTATTCAAACAGATATTCACAACCGTGTAAATTTTGCAGTAACAAGCAATAAGTTTAAAGTAGACCCAAAAAGGAAAAGAATTACTCTTCGCCTGGAGATAGACACAGATTTTGTTCCTGTAATGGAGTATTTTGAAATTTTTACCCAAAGAATGGTTCAATGCAGAAAAGCGGCCGAGTTTTTAGATTATAAGTTTAGATTAATAATTAATGATTTTAAACTTTTATAAAAATTTCACTTTATAATTCGCCACTCGATATCTTTTTCATCACCGGCAAATTCAAGCCACTCACCCTCAGGTGTAATTACATACCATTTCTTTTTTGTTTCTGACCAAACCATAGGATTGCCCTGATAATAAGGTTTTTTAACTATCTCTTTTGGTTTTAGCCTATCTAATTCTAACCATTTTTTAAAGACAGTTTCAATTGCATAATCAAGGCCTCTTGATTTTGCCCACTCAGCCACAATGTCAATCGCTTTTTTTGCCTTCTCAATACTACCTGCAAGTTCCAACAGCTGTTTTGCTGGCCTCGTGTATCTGGAATAGATTATCTCTCTTTTTCTTGCCTTTTTTTTTAGTTCATCTAATTTAACCCCCTTTGTTTTAAAGTAATGGGTAATAATTTGCCTGATAGCAGTTTCTTCTTTAAGTTCCAAATGGTATTTAATCCTTCTCTTTTTTAGATATTCCTCAATTTTTTTTGCAATACTTTTACCCACTCCTTCTATTTTTTCAATTCCTTTCAGCCCCTCTTTTTTATAAATTTTTTTAATGTCTTCGTCCAATTGCCTTATAGCAAAAGCGGCTTTTTTGTAAGCCTTTGGCTTATATGCAACGCCTTTAATTTCTAAAAGATAAGCAATCTCATCTAAAATTTTTGCCAGTTCCTTATTTATATTTTGTTTTTCTTTATTCTCCATACTTTTTCGCTCCAAACTTAAAAATCACAAATCTTTCTTTTGTGGGGTCAATTCCTGCCTTTTGACAGGTGATTAAAATTTGTTTTTCAATTGAATCTACTCCTTCAAGATCTGGCAAAAGCAAGGCAGATTTTGGAGAATCTATTGCTTTTATTAAAATGCCATATTTTTTTGGGTTAAGTTCTTCTAAACTCTTTATAGGTTTTGGTTCTTCCAAAATATAGACCTCATAGGTTAGATAGGGGAGTTCCTCCTTTTGAATTGGCAAAAATCTTGGATCTTGTGAGGCTGAAATTGCATTTGAAATGATTTCTTCTGCTATATTGTTTTTAGTAGGAAGGTAAGTACCGATACATCCTCTTAGTTCTTTGTTTTTATGAATGCTTACAAAAACCCCGCTTCTTTCTTTAAAGAATTTCTCAGGTAAATCTTGAGGAGGTTTAAGAATTTCACCTTCCTTTACATATTTTTCTACAGCCAAACGAGCCAGTTTTAAATAAAAATTCTTCATATCATTTTAGTATAAAATTTGGAAAATTTAAGGTCAAATAAAAAAGGAGCCGTTTAGCTCCAACAAGAAAAGGTGCTAAATAAAGGTACTAAGGAGGTTGGGAGGGAAAGGATAACCTTTCCCTCCCAAAGCGGGCAGCGATTTTAGCAGCTGCTCTTTTATTATACCTTATCTAAATTTATATTGTCAAGGCCATG
>CAZHBV010000045.1:0-3193 GCA_964530855.1 uncultured Candidatus Saccharibacteria bacterium
GAACCCACGACCACTTCATTACCAATGAAGTGCTCTACCACTGAGCTACTCCGGCTTTTTGTGGGCAGGGAGGGATTCGAACCCCCGAAGGCCTTTCGGCCGCAGGATTTACAGTCCTGTGCGTTTGTCCACTCCGCCACCTGCCCAGGCAATATAACTATAAACTTTTTAGGCGCTAATTATTTAACAATTTATGCTCATCACGATATTGTAGCAAAAAGTTTACTGCTTTTCAACTTTCTTTGAATACTTTTCTCTCCATTCTTTAATTTTTTGATGGTGGCCCGATAATAACACTTTTGGCACTTTTTGAGGGTTCATTTTTTGAAATTTTTTTGGCAATCCTTTGGCTGTTCTTATTATTTTCTTTGGATCAAAAACCTCCGGTCGTGTGTATTGAGGATATTCCAAATAATCCAGACTTTTTGAAAATGACTCTTCCTCAAGAGACTCTTTTTTTATTACTCCTTTAACAAGACGGGAGGTCGCATCAACAATTATCATGGCAGGTAACTCTCCTCCAGTTAAAACATATTTTCCAACCGAAATTTCTAAATCTATAAATTTTTTTACCCTTTCATCTACCCCTTCATAATGTCCGCAAATTAAAATTATCTGCTTTAATTTCGCGAACTTCTTTGCAAGTGCTTGGTCAAATACTCTTCCCTTGGGCGAAAGCAGAATAATTTTTCTTTCTTTTTCTTTAATATTTTTTGTCTTTCTTAAGACGTATACCAGTCCTCTAAATATAGGCTCTATTTTTAAAATCATTCCTGCCCCCCCGCCATAGGGGCGATCATCAACGGTTTTATGTTTGTCTGTTGCAAAATCTCTTAAGTTGTAAATATTAATTTTAATCAGTTTTTGCTCCTGAGCCTTTTTGAGAATACTTTGTGAGAAATATCCAGAAAATGCTTCGGGAAATAAAGTAAGAATGTCAAATCTTAGCATAATTATTTATTCATTAATTTTTATTTACTCAATCACTCGATCACTCAGTCAATTATTCTATTTTACCTCTTGCTTTCTTTTTAGTAAAAAGAGCAGGCCTCCGCTCAGCGGAGGCCTGCTCTTTTCTTTTATTTTAAATCTTATATCTTGAGTTCTTCTGTCTCTGAGGTTGATACAGAGCTTCCAGCTCCGACAGGCTCCTCAATCTTGAGATTCACTCGGGCATGATTTTTAAGCCCGATTATTCGGAGCAGAGTCCTAATTGCTCTGATGGTAGAGCCTTGCTTACCAATTAACTGTCCCATATCATCTTTATTCACTTTAAGGGTAAGCAAGACTCCCATCTCATCAACTTTTCGGTCAATCTTTACGTCTTCGGGATGATCGACCAAGGATTTAACAACGAACTCAAGAAATTCCTGATCTGGTTTCTTTTCAGCCATGATGTCTCTATCAATGCTATCCTGTTAATTCTTAATTAAGAACAATATTCGACCTTTCTATATGCAAATGTATACTTTAATTTTACACCTAACAACTTAATCTGTCAACCCTCAGCCGCTTCTTTATCTGAGGTTTCATTTTTCTGTTCGCCTTTTTGCTCACTTGATGACTCAGTCACTTGTTCACTTGATGCTTCGGTTTTTTGTTCACTCTGTGGCTCAGTTACTTCTTCTCCTGATGGCTTTTTCTCTTGTTTTTTTACAGAATGAACAGGTATTTTCTTGCCTTTAATAATTCCCTCTTTAACAAGAAGGTTGTGAACCGAATCAGAAGTTGTTACTCCTTTTGATAACCAATATAAAATTCTTTCTTTGTTTAATCTTTTTTCTTTAGTTAAAGGATTATAAAAGCCAACCTCCTCAACAAATTTTCCACTTCTTGGAGATCTCTTTTTGTCAATAACAACAACCTTAAAGAATGGTTGATGTTTTTTTCCTTGTCGTAAAAACCTGATAGTAAGCATAGTAAAAAAGTCAAAGCGCAAAAGTCAAAGCTGAATATGTTTAATTGTTTTATTATTTAAATTTTCCCTTTGTTGAAACTTCATTAGTTTTGAGTTTTAAGTTGTGGCTTTGAGTTTTGAGCTTTGCGCTTTGAGTTTTTATTACTCCCACCCTTTCTTCTTGAGGGCTTTTTTTGCTGCTTCCTCCTCTGCTTCCTGTTTTGAAGAACCTTGACCTTTAGCAACCAATTCCTCCTCTAAATAAACACCTGCAATAAAATGCTTATCATGATCTGGTCCCCATTCTTTCAAAATCTTATATGTGGGTGTAATTCTTAACTTCTCTTGAGCAACTTCTTGAAACCGGCTTTTTGCATCAATAAATGACTTATTTTTTATAATTGCCGGCAACTCTTTAACAAGATGTTTGTAAAGAAAGTTTTTACAAGTCTCATATCCTTTATCTAAATAAAGTGCGCCCACAAACGCCTCAAAAGTATTTGCAAGAATATCCAAATATGACTTCCCTTTCCTTTCTGCCTCTTTTGCTTCCCCTTTTGACAGAAGCAAATATTTACCAAAATCGAGCTCCTCTGCAATTTTTGATAAAGTCTTTGAGTTTACTAAAGCAGCTCTCCAACAGGTTAATATCCCTTCTTCTTTCCCTGGAAATTCCAAAAAAAGATATTCTGTAACCACAAGTTCAATGACCGCATCTCCAAGAAATTCAAGCCTTTCGTTGTGAGGTAATAAAAAGTCCGGATGTTCATTTAAATAAGAGCGGTGACAAAAGGCTTGAATTAAAAGCTCTTGATTTTTAAATTGAATTCCTAATTGATTTTCCAAATCCTCAAATTTAGGCATTTTGTTCTTTTTCTTGAAGTTGTTTGTATACCGTGCCCAAGACCCCATTTATAAATCTTCCTGAAGACTCTCCCCCAAAAGCCTTAGCCAACTCTATTGCTTCATTAATCGCTACCTTTGGCGGCACTTCTTTTTTATCTGCATATAATAATTCATAAAGGCCAAGCCTTAACACATTTCTATCTACCATTGATATTTGGTCAATCGGCCACTCGGGCGCTGTTTTCTCGATAATTTTATCTAAATGTTTAAGATGCTCTTTTACGCCTAAAGCCAACTTTCTAATAAAATCTGTCTCTTTGAGGCCACTTCCAAATTCTTTGATGTTCTTCTCAACAATTCTATCCAAATCCTGAGGATTTTTTCCATAAAAATCCCATTCGTATAATGATTGAAGTGCAATACTTCTTGCAAGATGTCTTGAACCCATAA
>CAZHBV010000046.1:0-3154 GCA_964530855.1 uncultured Candidatus Saccharibacteria bacterium
TTTGAGTTTTGAGTTGAAACATTACTGCTACTACTACAACCGGCCCTGCTAAAGGCCCTCTTCCTGCTTCGTCTATCCCAATTACATATTTAAATTTCTTCTTTCTTTTTTTCATCTCAATTTTAGGATACCATAAACTAATCTATTTTTGTATTTTTCTCGATATCGCACAGATAAACAAAAATGTGGGCCGAAAATAAGGGTTTAAATTTTTTATTTTTAGACTATAATAAAATAACATGCCTCAACCTCTTCAAAGATGGTATCAAGAAGATATTCTAACTGAAATTCGGAAAGCAGAAAGAGAAAAAAGAATGGCTGATTTATCATATAAACTTTTGCCAGAGTTTTCTTTTTTTGAGAAAGAAATCAATACTTCCTTGAATTTTGAAGGTTCAACAATTCAGGGGGCTGTTTATTTTCACAATTGCAAAATAAAAGGAGATTTAATCTTCAATAATGTTTTGATATATACTACTTTATATTTGGATAAAAATGAAATTGAGGGTAGTTTGTATGGGGAAAATATCAAGATAAGAGAGGTGATAAATTTTATTGAAAGCCATTTTGAAAAAGATCTTAATCTTAAAAATGCACAAATAAAAGGTTTTTTGGGTTTAAACAGAATTCAAGTAAATGGGAACTTGATACTGGACGGTGTTATTGTTAAGAATCTAAAATCTAGAACAGGTACTATAAAAGGAGATATGTATTTACAAAATGCAAAGATCCAAGGTGATGTTTTAATAAGAAGGGCGTTTTTTGAAGGGCTTGGTAATTTCAAGGATACTTTGATAAAAGGAAACCTTGATCTTTCAGGAACCATGTTCCAAGAAATATTAGATCTAAGTGGCACAATAATAGAGGGGAAAACTCTTACAAAAGATTTTAGATGTCAAAATTTAATTGCCAAACTTGAGTAATTAAAAGGGTTCATGAAATTCACCCACTTGCATGTACACACTCAATATTCTTTATTAGATGGTCTTCCAAAAATTGACCAGCTTCTGGATTACGCAAAAAGCCTGCAAATGGATAGTCTGGCTATAACTGACCATGGGGTTCTATATGGAGCAGTTGAATTTTTCAAAAAAGCGAAAGCAAGAGGTATTAAGCCAATTATTGGTTGTGAGGTATATCTTGCTTATGAGAGCATGTATCAAAAAAGGCCCCATATTGATGACAAGAAATATCATTTGGTTCTTTTGGTCAAAAACAAAACCGGTTACCGCAACCTTGTAAAATTAATCACAAAGGCTCATTTGGAAGGTTTTTATTATAAGCCAAGGATTGATGAAAAACTTTTGTTTGAAAATTGTGAGGGCTTAATTGCTTTAACAGCCTGTCTTCAAGGGAAAATCCCTCAGCTTATTATCGCAAACAAATTTGATGAGGCTCAGAAATTAGCACAAAAATATGATTATTATTTTGGAAAAGGCAATTTTTATTTAGAACTTCAACATCATCCAAACATTCCTGAGCAGAAAAAAGTTAATAAGGCCCTTATCGAAATCTCTCGGAAATACAAAATCCCTCTGGTGGCTACAAACGATTCACATTATCTAAAACCAGAAGACGCAAAGGCACAGGATATTCTAATGCTTATAAATACAGGGGCAAAACCTGATGACCCAGAAAGGTTAACAATGCTTAAGGATGATTTTTCTTTAAGAAGTCCCGAGCAAATGATAGAGGCTTTTAAAGATGTCCCTGAGGCAATTGAAAATACCCAAAAAATTGTGGAGGAATGTAATTTTGAATTTAACTTACAAAAAACGAGGCTCCCCCGTTTTCCTCTACCAGAGAGCACAACCCCTGATGATTATCTGAGGGAATTGTGTATTGTGGGTCTCAAAAAAAGAGGACTAAAGTTTAAGGGAGAAGTAAAGCAGCGATTAGAATATGAGTTAGAAATCATTAAAAAAACTGGTTTTGCTTCTTATTTTTTAATTGTTCAGGATGTAGTCAATTGGGCCAAAGAAAATGGAATTATCACAGGCCCAGGTAGAGGATCTGTGGGAGGTTCTCTTGTTGCCTATCTTACCGGGATTACAAATATTAATCCCCTAAAATATAATTTACTTTTTGAGAGGTTTTTAAATCCTGAAAGGATTTCAATGCCTGATATTGATCTTGACTTCACTGATACAAGAAGAGATGAGGTTATTGATTATGTAGCCCAAAAATATGGAAGAGACCATGTTGCTCAAATTATAACTTTTGGAACAATGGCCTCCCGAGCAGTTGTAAGAGATGTTGGAAGAGTCTTGGGTTATCCATATAGTTTTTGTGATAAAATTGCAAAACTCATCCCTTTTGGTTTTACCTTAGATGAAGCGTTAAATAAAATTGATGAACTGAGACAAATGTATATTGGCGATGAAAGAGTTCAAAAGTTAATTGATTTTTCAAAAAAATTAGAAGGAGTCGCTCGACATGCATCAACGCATGCTTGCGGTGTTGTTATCTCGCCTGAGCCACTAACTAATCTTGTTCCCCTGCAACACCCTACCCAAGATGACAAAACAATTGTTACCCAATATGAAATGCATTCCATAGAAGACTTAGGGCTTTTGAAAATGGACTTTTTAGGGCTTAAAAATCTCACCATAATTGAGAACACCGTTAAATTGATTGAAAAAACTCAAGGCAAGACTATAAATATCGATCGAATTCCTTATGATGACAAAAAAACTTATAAACTTCTGCAACGGGGAGAAACCACTTGTGTTTTTCAATTGGAAAGTTCGGGAATGAAAAAGTGGCTCCGTCAATTAAAACCATCATGTTTTGAAGATGTGGTTACAATTTTGGCCCTATACCGGCCAGGTCCAATGCAGTTCATTCCTGAATATGTAGAAAGAAAAAGAGGTAGAAAAAAAGTAGAATACCCACACCCAAAATTGAAACAAATTTTAAAACCGACTTATGGGTTTCCGGTGTTTCAAGAACAAATAATGCAAATTGCTCAGGAAATTGCGGGTTTTTCTTTATCAGAAGCAGATATTTTAAGAAAAGCAATTGGTAAAAAAATTGCCTCGCTTTTGAAAAAGCAAAAAGAAAAATTTATCAATGGGGCTGTCAATCAAGGCATTCAAAGAGAAATTGCTGAAAGAATCTGGAGTTGGTTTTTGCCTTTTGCAAGATATGGCTT
>CAZHBV010000047.1:0-3115 GCA_964530855.1 uncultured Candidatus Saccharibacteria bacterium
CCCGCTCAGGCCTCGGATGCTCCATAAAAATTACTTTCTTCGCTTTCTTCTTTATTTATAAGATTGATTTGCAGCACGATGCTCTTTGTTAACACTTGCCTCGCTTTCTACGGACTCTATAAAAATTACTTTCTTCGCTTATAATATGCTTCCAAAAGAAGAAGTAAAACATATAGCAAAACTTGCCAGAATAAAACTAACCGAGGAAGAGATGCAAAAAATGCAAGGGGAACTTGTTAAGATTTTAGATTATATAGAAAAGCTTAAGGAATTAGATGTAGAAAATTTAGAGCCAACCACTCATTCTGTTTTGCTAAAAAATGTATTTCGTGAGGATAAACCTGAAGAAAAATCAAAAGAAGAAGGAGAAAAGTTAATTGAACTTGCTCCCCAAAAGGAGGGAAGATTTATTAAAATAAAATCAGTGTTTAAATAAATGGAGATTTGTAATCTTTCAATTAAAGAACTCCATCAAGGGTTAATTCAGAAAGAGTTTTCTACAAGAGAAGTTGTAGAAAGTTTTTTGGAGAGGATTTATCGCTTAAATCCAGAACTCTATGCTTACCTTGAAGTATTTGAAAAGGAGGCAATTGAACAAGCAAAAGAGGTAGATGAAGCAATTCTGACAAGTAAAGAGTTGTCAAATCTGGCAGGTATTCCTTGCGCCATCAAAGATAATATTTTAGTAGAAGGAAAAAGATGTACCGCGGGTTCAAAAATTCTTGAAAATTATATTGCTCCTTATGATGCAACAGTAGTTAAGAAACTTAAAGACCAAAAAGCCATTATACTTGGAAAGACAAATTTAGATGAGTTTGCTATGGGGTCATCCGGTGAACATTCTGCATTTGGGGCGACTAAAAATCCTTTGAATTTGGAATACACTCCTGGAGGTTCTTCTTCTGGGTCGGCTTGTGCAGTTGCTGCCAGAATGTGTACTTTTGCTTTAGGATCAGATACCGGAGGATCTATTAGACAGCCGGCGTCTTTTTGTGGAATTGTAGGATTAAAACCCACATATGGGGCGGTTTCCCGTTTTGGGTTAATCGCTATGGCCTCTTCTTTAGACCAAATAGGGCCTCTTGCAAAAAATGTTGAAGATGTGGAAATTGTTTTTGAGGCAATTAGAGGTAGAGATGAGAAAGATTCTACAAGTTGTGAATTTAATAAATCAGAAGAAAAAGATCCGAGAAGGATGAAAATCGGCATTCCCAAAGAATGTTTTGGAGAAGGTATACAGAAAGAAGTAGTTGATGGTTTGAAAGACGTTGTTAAAGTTCTTGAACAAGAAAAAATTCATATTGAGGAGATAAACATACCATCTCTTAAATATGGAGTTGCTTGCTATTATATAGTTATGCCATCTGAGGCTTCAAGCAACTTAGCTAGATACGATGGAATTAAATATGGAAAGTCAATATTACACGACCCAGAAACAAAAAAACAAGATCTGATAGATATGTATTTTGAAACAAGAGGAAAATTTTTTGGCAAAGAAGTGAAAAGAAGAATTATGCTGGGCACCTATTGTTTATCTAGCGGTTATTATGATGCTTATTATTTAAGGGCCCAAAAAGTAAGGACAAAAATTGCATTAGATTTTAAAGAAGCGTTCAAAAAAGTAGACCTTATTTTGACCCCTACTTCTCCCACACTACCTTTCAAATTAGGTGAAAGATTAGAAGATCCTCTTTCAATGTATATGGCAGATTTTTTAACTGTGCCTGCTAATCTTGCAGGTTTGCCAGCCATATCCTTACCCTTTAAAAAGATTAATAATTTACCTTTTGGTATCCAATTTATTGCGCCTGCTTTTTGTGAGAAGAGATTATTTGATTTTGGTAAATTTTTTGAACAAATATGTTAAATTTAGATCACCTTTTAGAGATACTTCTTTCTCCAAAATTGCCTGGTTGGGCGATGGCAATTAAGATATTTTTAATTATCTTCTCTGTGGTTTTGTTTGCAGGAATTGTATATTTTGCTATTTTTACAGATTATCTTTATTATAGATTTTTCGAACCGCTTGAAGATCGGTATAATTTTAAAGCAAAAAAGAGAACAAAAAAAGAAGTTGTAAAAGGAAAACGCCCAAAAATTTTAAAGAAGTTAAAGCAACCTATCTTGGAAGTTAAAAAACCGACAATTTCCCTTGAATTAACTAAAGAATCACCTTGGGAAAGAATCTTTTCTAAATTAAAAGAGAAAAGAGAAATGGGCTGGCAGATTGCATTAATTGATGCTGATAAGTTGGTAAATCAAAAATTAGAGGAGTTAAAAATAGAGGGGCGAAATTTAACAGAGAAAATTGAAAAACTTCCAAAAGATTTCTTGCCAAATTTAGAGGAGTTAAAACAAGCAAGAAAGTTGGTAGAACAAGTACTAAGTGAAGAAAAAAAACTTTCAAAAGATGATATAGAACGAGCCATAGAAATATACAAGGATGTTTACGAATATCTTTCCAAAAAAAGTTGATTTAAATGACAAATTAGTGTATAAATGTTTATAGCGGGGTGGACCAGTAGTAGGTCGCGGGTCTCATAAGCCCGAGGCGCAGGTGCAATTCCTGCCCCCGCAACATTAGAAAGAGTTAGCGAGCCTTGACGAGCTTACTCTTTCTTATGCCCTGAGGAGCGAAGCGACGAAGGGCTAAGATAACTTAGCGAGCGAAGCGACGAAGGGGTATTTAAACAAACGCCCTTCACAATATGTTCAGGATATAAGAGAGCGTAAATTCACGAATTTGTTTATTAACGCTCTCTAATGCCGGCGTAGCTCAGTGGTTAGAGCGGCCCCCCACAAAATCTCTGGCTGCGTAGCTCAGTGGTTAGAGCGGACGCTTCATAAGCGTTAGGTCGGAGGTTCGAATCCTCCCGCAGCCAATTTATTTGTGGGGGGGGTAGGTCGGAGGTTCAAATCCTCCCGCCGGCATAAAATGGTGGCCTTGGTGTAATGGTAGCACAAGGGCCTGTGGAGCCCTTAGTGGCGGTTCGAATCCGCTAGGCCACCCATAATCAGTTTATAGTTTATAGTGTATAGTTGATAGCTGTTGTGGTTGGTTTCGCCCCCATAGCTCAACTGGATAGAGCACGGGCCTTCTAAGCCTGGGATCCAG
>CAZHBV010000048.1:0-2937 GCA_964530855.1 uncultured Candidatus Saccharibacteria bacterium
AAAATCGCCTCGACATAGTTGAGGTGATTTCAAGTTACATTAAACTTGAAAAAGTTGGCTCCAATTATAGGGCTTTGTGTCCTTTTCATTCTGAAAAAAAGCCTTCATTTTTTGTATCACCTTCTCGCCAAATCTGGCATTGTTTCGGATGTTCTCGGGGAGGAGATATATTTAAATTTATTATGGAAATTGAAGGGGTGGAGTTTAAAGATGCTCTAAGGATTCTAGCAAAAAGAGCAGGAGTTGAATTGAAACCTCAAGATCCAAGAATTCTTACCAAGAAAAAAAGACTCTATGATATTTGTGAATGGGCATGCAAATTTTTTGAGAAACAATTACATGAAAGTAAAAAAGGGAGAGAAGCAAAAGAATATTTAAGACAAAGAGGAATTTCTGAGGAATCAATAAAAAAATGGAGAATAGGCTGGGCTCCTGAAACCTGGCATGGACTTTCTGATTTTTTGGCAAAAAAGGGGTTCAAGAAAGAAGAAATAGAAGAAGCAGGTCTTGCAATTAAAAATGAAAAGGGAGATGTTTATGATCGCTTCAGAGGAAGAATCATTTTTCCCATCTTTGATATAAACTCTCAGGTAATTGGCTTTGGAGGAAGAGTTTTTGGCAAGGCAGAGGAGAAGACAGTAGCAAAATATATTAATACTCCAAACACTCCTTTATATGATAAAAGTAAGGTTTTATTTGGGCTTGATAAGGCAAAAATGGAAATAAGACAAAAAGATGCCTGTATTCTTGTTGAAGGATACACCGATGTTATTATGTCTCATCAGGCAGGGGTAAAAAATGTGGTCGCAGTTTCTGGCACAGCATTAACTCCTTATCATCTAAAACTTTTAAAGCGATATTCTGATAATCTTCTGACTGCTTTTGATATGGATGTTGCCGGAAACACTGCCACAAAAAGAGGCATAGATTTGGCCCAAAAACAAGGATTTAATATAAAGGTTATCTCTTTGCCAGAAGGTTTGGACCCAGCAGATGTTATTTTACATCATCCAGAGGACTGGAAGAGTTTGATTGAGAAGGCAAAATCAATTTTAGATTTTTATTTTGATAATGCCTTTTCTAAATTTGACTCAAAAACCCCTGAAGGGAAGAAAGAAATTGCAAAAATTTTAATTCCTGTGTTAAAGAGAATCCCCAATGAGATAGAACTCTCGCATTGGGTAGGGGAGTTGGCAAAAAGGTTGCAAGTGAAAGAAGAGGCTGTATATCAGGAGATGGCAAAGTATCAAAAAGAAGAAGAGGTTTTTGAGCCAGAAGAAGAAAAAACAAAAGAAGAAAAAAAATCACGGGAAGATAAACTGGAGGAAAGAATTCTCTGCTTGTTGGTAAGATTTCCAGAACTTCAAAAAGAAATAGACTTAGGAGCCCTTAATTATTTCTCAGAGAAACCAAAAGAGATTCTTAAAAAGATGCAAGAGGAAAAAGAAAACTTTAAAGGAGAAGGGCTTAAGCCCGAGACAAAAGAATACCTTAATTATATCTATCTTAAATCAGAGGTAGATGAAGATTTTCAAGAAGATAAAAGTAAAGCAGCAGAGGAACTTAAAACTTCTTTAAAAGAACTGCAAATACTTTATATTAAGAAGCAACTAAACGAATTATCAGAGCAAATTAGGAAGGCAGAAGAGAAAAAAGATCAAAAAAAGATTCAAGAATTAATGGAGAAGTTCAATAGCCTTTCAAAAAAATTAATTGAGTTTAAATAAGATGAAAAAAACGAGAAGAACAAAAAAAGCCAAAAAGAAAACAACAAAAAAGGCTAAAAAGAAGAGACTTACGGTGAAAGCAAGAAGGATAAAGCAAAGACAAACTTCTCAAAAAAGGAGCAAAAAAAGAGAAAGAATTTTCCCTTTAGAAAAAGTTCAGGAGTTTATAAGGCGAGGAAGGACTCGAGGTTTTGTAACAGACCTTGAACTAATTCATTTTTTTCCAGAATTTGACCAAGATTTAGAAGGACTAGAGGAACTTTTAAATAGACTTGAAGCAGAGGGAGTTGTTTTGCGGCGTGCTCAGTTTGAATTTTTAAAAGCCGAAGAGGAAAAGAAAGAAAAACTAAAAAGCCTAAAAGAACTAGAGGCACTTTTAAAAAGGCCAGATTCTGTACAGATGTATCTAAAAGAAATTGGAAAAGTGCCATTTTTAACTGCAAAGGAGGAAAAAGAACTTGCAAAAAGGATTGAGAAAGGGGATGAGGCAGCAAAACAAAAACTAATTAGAGCAAACTTAAGACTAGTTGTTTCAATTGCAAAAAAATATGTTGGGCGCTCGCCAAATTTGACATTGCTTGACTTAATTCAAGAGGGTAATTTAGGACTTTTTAGGGCAGCGGAAAAATTTGATTGGCGAAAGGGTTATAAGTTTTCAACCTATGCAACTTGGTGGATTAGACAGGCAGTGACAAGAGCATTAGCTGATCAGGCAAGAACTATTAGAATTCCAGTACATATGATTGAGACAATTACGAAATATGAAAAGACAAGGAGAGGTCTTTTAAAAGAATTAAGAAGAGAACCAACGCCTGAGGAAATTGCAAAGGAAATGGGCTTATCTGTTGATAAGGTAAAACATATTGCAAAAATTGCTCAAAAAACTATTTCTTTGGAAACCCCTGTTGGAGATTCAGACGAAGAAAGCATCTTAGCCGATTTTATAAAAGATGAAGAAATTATCTCTCCATCAAAAGAGGCCGCCAGGTCCCTTTTAAGAGAGAGAATAAGAGAAATTTTGCACGAACTTACCCCAAGAGAGCAAAAAATTCTCTCAATGAGATTTGGATTGGAAGATGGAGTAACTCATACTTTGCAGGAAGTAGGGGAGGTTTTTGGAGTAACGCGAGAAAGAATTCGCCAAATTGAAGCCAAAGCCCTCGAAAAAATCCGTAAACACCGCGACATCAAAAAACTGGAAGGATACTAA
>CAZHBV010000049.1:0-2900 GCA_964530855.1 uncultured Candidatus Saccharibacteria bacterium
CGGAACTCGCAGATGTCTTTAAAATCACAGAATTTACAATAATAGCCCGGGGTTGGCTCGAAATTACTCTTTTTTATTTTTTCAATAGACTGAATGAGTTTTTCTTGAAAATCTTCTTTTTCTTGCAAAGATGGTTCAAATGAGACTTCTTTACCTTCATCTAAATAGTAATATGTAAGTTTTCTTGGCACCAAATTAAGAACTTTTTCTGCTGCAATTTGATAAATCAAAAGTTGTTCTCTGTCTTCTTTTGAGAGTTTTTCTTTTGTTTTGCCGGTTTTGTAATCAATTATTTCTACCTCTTTTCCTTTTAATTCATCTATCCTATCAATCTGACCTTTGATTGTATAATCTTTTAATTTAAAGTTGAAATTTAATTCCAAAGCCGGTGTGTTTTCAATTATTTTAATCTTAGGTTTTTTGGCATGAAATTTAGCCAAGAAGATTTTGAGCGAGTCTCTACCCAATTGATAATATCTTTCTTTTTGTGCCTTTGTTTCGTACCACTCATCAATCCATTCTTCATCGTAAATTTTTAATAAATCTTTTAGTGATAATTTATTATTGATTAACGATTGTCTCACAAACTTAAAAAGTGTATTATGCATTGTCTTTCCAAAGCTTAAAGTTGCGGAGCCAGCTCGGGGAATTTTTAAAATAAAGGCAAATTTATATTGCAGGGGACATTTCTCAAAAGCAGCAAGTTGAGTATAAGAAAAATACGGAGGTAAAGGAAACTTTATTTTTTTAGAAGGGATATGAAATTTTGGTATTTCAAAAAGAGCCTTTTGTTCAATTGGTTTTTGATCTTCAACTATACCTAATTCATATAAAAATCTTGAGGGTTTTTTTGGTCTTAGACCGCCATAATCATCGGCTGAGGTGAAAAACAACCCCTTTTTGGCTCGGGTCATTCCTACATAAAAAAGCCTTCTTTCTTCTTGTAAATGCACGTCGCCCGATGGCACAATGTCTCTTATTAAATCTTTTGGGATTTCAATCGGATCTCTTCTTTCAATTGTTGGAAAACGTTTATCAACAAGATTGACTAAAAATACAAAAGGAAATTCTAATCCTTTAGCTGAGTGAATGGTCATGATTTTTACCATATCCGGACCTGCTTCTACATCAAATTCAAGCGAGCCTGTCTCTCCTGATTCAATTTCCATATCAAGCACTTCTAAAAAGGCTGACACTCCTAACTCAAGTTGGCTTTCCTCAAACTGTTTTATCTTTTTATAAAATTGATTTAAAAAGTTTATCTCTTTGGTTTTATTGTTCTTTACCAAATATTTGAGGTATCCTGAATCATTTAAAAAGCGCAAAAATACAAAACTTGTATTTTGGGTTTGGGCAAGTTTTGTGTGTTCTTTTAACATTTCAAGAAAGGAATTTATCTTTTTTCTTGTTTTTTCTTGTAAATCTTGAATATCAGAATGGCGCACTAAAGCCTCATATAATGAAAGTGCTTTTCTTTTGGCAAAATCAACTATTTTGACAATGTCTTCGCTTGGTAAATTGACAATCGGCGAAGATAAAATTCTAAAAACCGCAGGGCTTTCATGATAATTGTCTAAGAGTTTAAAATAGGAAATTATATCTAAAATAACTGGTTGAGAATATAATCCTTTTGAGGCAAGAAACTGATAAGGAAGATTTCTTCTTTTTAATTCATTTTCGAAAGGTTTGGCAGCATCATTTGAGCGAACCAATATCGCAAAATCAGAAAGAGATTGGGCTTTACCTTCATTTAATAGTTGTTCAATTTTATCAATTACCCCTCTTACTTCTTCTTCTAAAGATCTAAAATGGAGATATTCAATAAGACCTACTTCATCAATTTGAGCAATCAGTCTTTTTGAGATTTTTTTGAATGCTTTTAGATTAATACCCTTTTTTTCTGCTTCCTCTAACAGTTCTCTATTTTGGTTAAGCTGATATTCTAATCTATTGGGGTTGTTTAGTTGAATAAATTTATATGCAAGATCTAAGATATTTTGGCATGAGCGATAATTTTTTACCAAAATTACCTCTTTTGCTTCAGGGAAGTCTTCCTTAAAGCGGATAACATTATTGAAGGACGCCCCTCTCCACCTATAGATAGCCTGATCATCATCTCCGGTAACAGTAATATTACGCCTTGGTTCAGCAAGTAATTTTACCAACTCATATTGAGCCCAGTTTGTATCTTGGAACTCATCTACTAAAATATATTTGAATTGATCTCTAAATTTTTGAAGAATTTTTGGCCGGGTTTTGAAAAGTTTCAAGCAATAATTAATGAGATCACCAAAATCCAAAAAGTTATTATCTAAAAGAATTTGTTGATAAATTTGATAAGATTGGGCTACTTCTTTGATTCGTTCTAATTCTGCTTTATCTTCTTCTGAAATATTTGTTTGTCTTGAAAGCTTTGAATAGTAATTTAGATAATCCTCTGGATAGATGCCTTGATCTTTACATCGGGCAAAATGTTCAATTAAAGCATGAATAAACTTGGTAGGGTTACCTAAGGGTTGATAATATTTAAGGTTGAATTTATCTAAATTCTTTCTTACAAGAAGCCAGGCTGTGGTTTGATCTAAAACTTTAAAATTTGTTGGGATGCCTATGTCTAATCCATGCTCTCTTAGAATTCTTTGGCAAAATGAATGAAAGGTTGAGATCCAAAGATCTAAATAGCCATAAGGCAAAAGTTTATCTACCCTCTCTTCCATCTCCTGAGCAGCTTTATCTGTAAATGTGACGGCTAAAATTTCGTTAGGTTTTGCAAGATTTTGATCGATTAGATAAGCAAGGCGGCAGGTTATAACCGTAGTCTTTCCTGTACCAGCACCTGCCACAATTAAAAGCGGTCCTTCTTTATGAGTAACGGCTTCAATTTGCTCTTCATTTAAATC
>CAZHBV010000050.1:0-1158 GCA_964530855.1 uncultured Candidatus Saccharibacteria bacterium
GTTGATGTTGATTATTTAAGAGAGTTAGACCAAAGAATTAGAAACTTAAAAAAAGAAATTGATGATCTTCGGAGGAAAAGAAATGAAATTTCAAAGAAAGCCAAGAATGTTCCGGAAAAAATCGAAGAGGCAAAAAAAATAAAAGAAGAGTTGAAAAAGAAAGAAGAAGAGATTGCAGGACTTCAAAAAGAATTTAATTCAGTTTTTCTTTTAATCCCCAATATTCCTTTAGAAGATACTCCAGTTGGCGAAGATGAGAATGATAATGTGGTGGTAGAGAAATGGGGAGAACCAAAAAAGTTTAATTTTAAGATAAAAGATCACCTTGAACTAGGAGAATTGTGGGATTTAATTGATGTAAAAAGAGCGGCTAAAATTTCTGGCTCGCGTTTTGGAATCTTGAAAAATGAGGCTGTTTTGCTGGAGTTTGCTTTAATTAAATTTACCTACGATTTTCTAACAAAAAAATATAATTTTATACCTATCCTTCCGCCAATTTTAATCCGGCCAGAAGCAATGAGAGGAATGGGCTATATAGATACAGAGCAGGATTTAGAAGAGAGATATTTTTTAGAAAAAGATAATTTGTTTTTAGTAGGCACAGCAGAACAGGCGGTGGGTCCTATGCATCAAAACGAAGTTTTTGAAGAGAGAGATTTACCCAAGCGTTATTTGGCTTTCTCTACCTGTTTAAGAGAAGAGGCAGGTTCCTATGGTAAAGACACCCGAGGAATTTTTCGAGTTCATCAATTTGATAAAATTGAGATGTTTTCTTTTACAAAACCAGAGGAGTCACAAAGAGAACTTCAATTTTTATTGGGGATTGAGAAGGAATTAATGAAGCAGTTAAAAATTCCTTTTCGAGTAGTAAAACTCTGCACAGGAGACCTTTCCCGCCCTTCTGCCCAAACTTTTGATATTGAAGCCTGGATTCCTTCACAAAAAAAATATAGAGAAACTCATTCTTGTTCAAACTGCACAGATTTTCAGGCAAGGAGATTGAATATAAGATTTAGAAGAGAAAAAGGTAACAAAATTGAATTTGTTCATACTCTTAACGGGACAGCTTTTGCAATTGGCAGAACAATAATTGCTATTTTAGAGAATTATCAACAAAAAGACGGAAGAATTTTGGTGCCAAAAGTATTAAGAAAATAT
>CAZHBV010000050.1:1258-2892 GCA_964530855.1 uncultured Candidatus Saccharibacteria bacterium
AGAATAAAGGGGCAGGGAGATCCCTTTTTGATTTTGCATGGTTGGGGAGCAAGCGCTGATTCGTGGAAAAAGGTCCAAGATGTTCTTTCAGAAAATTTTAAAGTAATTGTTCTAGATCTACCAGGTTTTGGAAAAAGCGATCCCCCTCCAAAGATATGGGATTTGAACTCCTATGCTAAATTTGTTTTGGACCTTGCTAACACATTAGGAATTGAAAAATTTTATCTTTTAGGTCATTCTTTCGGAGGGGCTATTGCTATCAAAATTGCTCTTTTTACACCAGAGAAAATCAGAAAACTTATCTTGGTAGATGCTGCTGGAAGGAGGCAAAAAAAGAGAGGTTTTAAAAAAATTCTTAAAGGTTTAGCATCCTTTTTAAGAATTTTTTCAATTATCCCTGGTTATGAACTTTTTCGAAAATGCTTTTATAGGTTTGTCTTAAGAAAAACTGATTATATAGAAGCAGTTGGAATTATGAAAGAAGTTTTTAAGAAAGTGGTTTCAGAAGATTTAACGAATTCCTGGTCCAAAATTAAAGTTCCTACTTTAATAATCTGGGGCAAAGAAGATAAAATTACTCCCAAAAAAGATGCTTTGAAAATGAAAGAACTTATTAAAAATTCCGAGATAATTTTTATTGAAGATGCTTCTCATGCCCCGAATTTATCACATCCCGAAGAACTGGCACAAATTATAAAAGAAAATCTTTTAAAAGTATGATAACAATTTTATTAATTCTTTGGGCAATAAGAGAGGTAAAATCAATCCTTTTTTGGGTTTATCTTTGGCAGTTAAAAGAATATCATAGAAAAAGATTTATCGATCATTTTAGAACTGCAAAAGGGAGAAGCATTTTTTTGAATTGGTTGATGGGAGTGAAGGTTATCTTCCTGTGTCTTCTTTTTTTTGTTAAATCAGTCCCTCTAATTTACATAATTGCACTCCTTT
The DNA here is from genome assembly GCA_964530855.1 of uncultured Candidatus Saccharibacteria bacterium. Taxonomy (GTDB): domain Bacteria; phylum Patescibacteriota; class Minisyncoccia; order Minisyncoccales; family PEYH01; genus JAGGTU01. The sequence continues at coordinate 2,207 of CAZHBV010000050.1, forward strand.
ATTTATTGGAAAGTTTAAAATTTTTTGTAAATCTTTATAAAAAACGCCTTAAAAAACCTGTTTTTACTTTTAAAGCCATTGTAATATGTGGAGGCTGTTTCATATTATTTGCATTAATAGTGAGCGCTTTATTTGTTTTTGATATTGATATTATTCAATTTGTCCAATGCCTTCTTGCGATAGACATTTTAACATTTTTATTTGTTAGCGCTTTTGTTTTTCTGTTGCATCCTCTTACTCTCTTTTTTCAATATAGATTGCTGCAAAAAGCAAAGAAAAAGAGGGAGAAATTTAGAGATTTAATAGTAATTGGTATTACCGGCAGTTATGGTAAAACCACAACAAAAGAGATTACATCTTTTATTTTGGCTCATAAATTTAAAGTACTAAAAACAGAAAAGCATATTAATGCTGAAGTAGGAATTGCTAAGACGATATTAGAAAAACTAAATGATCAAGAAATTTTTGTTGTGGAGATGGGTGCTTATGAAAGGGGAAAAATAAGGCAAGTATGTAAGATGGTAAAGCCAAAAATTGGTGTTTTAACAGGAATAAACCAGCAACATATGGCAACCTTTGGGAGCCAAGAGAAAATTATTGAGGGAAAGTTTGAGTTAATAGAGGCGTTACCAGAAGATGGGATAGCGGTTTTGAATTGGGACAATCAATTTATAAACTCAAAACTC
>CAZHBV010000051.1:0-2703 GCA_964530855.1 uncultured Candidatus Saccharibacteria bacterium
AATTTGGAATTTGTTTGGAATTTGGTGCTTGGGATTTGGAATTTGCGATTTCGTCGAAACGAAATCGCTTATGGCATTTTTTACATTCAACTAACTCATCGGAAAACCCTGCAGAGAGATGACCTGAAACTTCCCAAACCTTTGGAGCCATCAAAATTGCTGCATCCAAACCTACTATATTTTCATGAAATTGAACCATCTCTTTCCACCAGACTTCTTTAATATTTCTTTTAAGTTCGACTCCCAAAGGCCCAAAATCATAACTCGAAGAAAACCCTCCATAAATTTCAGAGGAGGGAAAAATAAAACCTCTTCTTTTACAAAGAGAGACAATTTTTTCCATCAAATTCTCCATATTATTTGATTATTTTACCCTTTTCCTCTCCAAAAACTTCTGTTGTAAGAGGTGGTGCTTCTATTGTCAATTCTTGATCCGTCCACTGATCAACCCCGGTTAAAATAGCCTCACTCATTAAGGTTGCAAAATTATCAACCTGATTTTGGTTAGGTTTAAAGCGTATCTGAAAGGCAATCTGATATGGTTCTTCAATACCAGCCCCTGCGGGGAGATCATCAATTTCCCAGAGAATTTCTCTCGTTTGAGAATCAAATGTAAGTTTTTGAGGCTCAATTTGGCCAGTAAGAGATACCTCCGGAGGTAAAATAGTTTTTACTTTTACATCTTTTAGTTGATTATAATAATTTTTAACTTTCCAAATTACTGTAAAGACTGACTCTTGATTTACTTTAGAAGGAAGAGGTCCTTCGCTGCCAAAAATCTCATCATCAACATATACCTCTTGGACCAATTCTACTTTAGAGTTTATTTTTGTACTAAAAATTCTTTTGGCTTGTCCCAGGCGTATTTCATTCTCTATTTTAGGATTTCTTATTCCTAAATCTTGATCCTCTTTTAAATTGACCCAAAACTCTACTTCTCCCTCCTCCCCAGGTTCTAAAAATTTTAATGAAGAAACTTTATTTGCATCCCAAATAATTGTGTTATCACCTGGACCAAAATCTCCATCTGGCGCTTTTATTGAAGAAAGATCCAGTAGGTCTCCTTTTAATTTCACCACTAGGAATAAATTTTGAAATGGCTTGTCTCCGATATTTTTGAAATTGATCTGATAATGTAAAATATCGCCGGGGTTGGCAATATAATCTCTTTTTCCGTTAATAGTTTGATCGATATAGAGAGAAGGCTCTGTAAGAAGAACTCTCTTTGAAATCTCTTTTAAAGCAACATATTTATTTGAGATAGCCATCCCAAGCTCTGCTTTAAATGTTTTTTCTTGCCCACTTTCTCCAGAAAGTATCCCCTCGATTATTATCCTTCCTCCCTCTGCTTTATTTAAAACTGAGATCAACCATTCATTTTCCGATAGGCCTCTTGGTTCACTCTCAATAAATTGAAAACCTGATGGATACTCAATTTTTACCCTTACATCAGTTAAAGGAAGATCGATGCTTGAAAAATAATTTAAAGAAAATTCAAACTTTTTACCTGCCTCAATTTCGGAGGGAAGATCAAATTCAAAGCTCAGCGGGACTTCATTGATAATTGTTATACAACTTGTTGACCAATAATATGTAGCTGTAATATCTTTTGGCCGTGCATAAAAAGTGGCTTTCGCTTCTCTTGCCTCTTTCTCTTCTCCAAACAAATACGCTCTAAATTCAAAAGATTTCTCTTCTCCCGGGTATAGGGCTCCGTCAAATTGATCTTTTTCAATAGTGCGTCTCAATAAATTTGCTTGGTCAGTTGGCAAGGAAAATTTAGGAAATTCAAAAACAAGACGTGGGTCCTCTAGCCTTACTGCACCATTGTTTTTAATTTTAACGATGTATTTTACCTCCTCTCCTACATCTGCTGTCTCTGGACCAATGATCTCTACTTTAACATTTTCTTTTGAATAAGTATTTCTCTGCCAATACCAAAAACTTATTCCTCCTAAAATCAAAAATATTAGAATAATCAGTGTAAGAAGTTTATTTCGCATTCTTTTTCGGTAGTAAATTTTCTAAGAATTTTATCTTGGTCCTAATTTTTTGACGTTGAATTGCACTTCTTGCTCTGTATCTTGCTTTCCTAAGATTCCTTAGGGCCTTTTTAAATTCGGACAAGGTAATATACTCTCCAAATTGTTTTTTAGGAAACACTTCCTTTTCCATTGTAATTAATTCCTTTCGTGTTAATTTTCCCACCCCTTTTATTCTTTCAGGAGCTTTTTTTTCAAGAAACTTTCTCAATTCTCTTCTGTGAACATACCGTCGACTTCCAAATAGTGGAGACGAAGAAGGTTTATGCTGAATAAAACCCTCTCTGCCCTTGGGTTTTCCTGAAGCTGTAGAAAACCTCTCCAGTAACGTTTTTGTGGCCATTTTAGATATCTTTTGAAACGCGCCAAATATATCCATATTTTATTTTACCTTAGTTTGTTTTACAGGTCTAACAATTGCTATCAAAGTAGTTTCCCCACCTAAATTGACTTTTTTCTCTCCTAATATATTAGAAGACGCCGGTTCCTTTTCTGTAAAATGTACCTTTTTTGTTTTGGTTTTCTCTAAGATTTTCTTTAAATACTTTTGAACAATCGCTACAATTTCCTCGCTTGTTTTGATATAAACATCAATTTGTTTTTTGGGTGTAAGTCTGGCTTTTTTTCTAAGATCTTGGATAATTCGAATTAGTTCTCTTAA
>CAZHBV010000052.1:0-2500 GCA_964530855.1 uncultured Candidatus Saccharibacteria bacterium
CGTTTTCTGTTGTTGGAATTTTGTTAATAAGGGCAGAACATAAAGAAATTGAATACAGAAAAAAGTTGGAAATATCTTTTCAAAAACTCAGACAACTTGATAAAGCCAAATCTGAATTTTTGTCTATTGCCTCACATCAGTTAAGGACCCCCCTTTCTATTATGAAAGGTTATCTTTCTATGATTTTAGAAGGAAGCTATGGAAATGTGTCTCCAAAAATAAGAAATATTACGGAAAATTTATTTCAAACAAATGAGCAGTTAATTAAACTTGTAAACAATCTTTTAAATGTATCTCGCATCGAAGCAGGTAAAATGGAAATGAGTTTAGAAAATATTTCAATTACTAATTTAATAAAAGAAACAATAAAAGAAATAGAACCGGAAGCAAAAAAGAAGGGTTTATATATTGTTTATAAAGAGAAAACTAAAATTCCCTATATTCAAATTGATCCAGATAAAATTAAACAAGTTTTGTTGAATATTTTAGATAACGCTATTAAATATACTGAAAGAGGAGGTATTAATATAACAAGTGAAATACAAAATTCGCATGTTTTAATAAAAATCACCGACACCGGTGTCGGTATGACAAGAGAGGAAATTCAAAATATTTTCTCTAGTTTCAAGCGTGGTGAAGCCGGAGAAAAATTCTGGACTGGTGGCTCAGGTTTAGGGTTGTATGTTGCAAAAAAATTTGTTGAAATGCATAAAGGAAAAATTTGGGCAGAATCAGAAGGACCAGGAAAAGGCTCAACTTTTCATATTGAATTACCAATTTCTTGATAAAACTCTTTAAGAAAGGTTAAACTATAAATATTAACAAAATACAAAAAACATGGCGCAAAAGTTAAAAACGATAAGACACTCATTAGCACATGTAATGGCACATGCTGTCTTAAATTTGTATCCTAAAACAAAATTTGGAATTGGACCCACAACTGAAGACGGATTTTATTATGATTTTGATCTACCCTCCTCTATTTCTGACAAAGATCTACCAAAGATAGAGAAAGAAATGAAAAAATTAATAAAGAAAAACTTACCTTTCAAAAAAGAATTTATTTCCTATCAAAAAGCAAAAGAAATTTTCAAAAACCAACCCTATAAATTAGAACTTATCGAAGAACTTAAAAAGAATAAAGAGAAAATTAGCATTTATACTTTAGGAGATTTTGTAGATCTTTGCAGAGGGCCCCATATAAAATCTACTAAACAACTTCAAAATGTTGGCTTTAAATTAGTAAAAGTAGCCGGAGCCTATTGGAAAGGGTCTGAAGAGAATCCAATGCTTACTCGAATTTATGGAATAGCTTTTGAGAACGAAAATAAACTTAAAGAGTATCTTACAAAACTTGAAGAAGCAAAGAAAAGAGATCATCGAATACTTGGTTCTAAATTAGAATTATTTCTTTTTGACGAAGAAATAGGGGCAGGTTTACCTGTATGGCTGCCAAAAGGAGCGATTTTAAGAAAAATTATCACTGATTATTTGTATCAGGAACTAAACAAAGCAGGATATCAGTGGATTGTTTCACCTCACATTGCCAATATTAAGCTTTGGCAAACCTCAGGACATTGGGATTTCTATCGCGAAAATATCTACTCCCCTATTGAAATTGAAAATGAGAAATATCTTTTAAAACCAATGAACTGCCCCTTTCATGTAAAGGTATATAATTCTAAGGTTCGAAGTTATAAAGAATTACCACTCAGATATGCTGAATTTGGCACTGTTTATCGTTATGAAAAATCTGGGGTATTGCATGGGTTAACTCGTGTAAGAGGCTTTACTCAAGATGACGCTCACATTATATGCACAAAAGAACAGATGGAAAAGGAAATTTTAAATTTGGTAAAACTGGCAATTAAAGTATTGAAAACTTTTGGGTTTAAAGATTTTGAAATTTATTTGGCCACAAGGCCAAAAAAGTTTATTGGAACAATCTCAAACTGGCAAAAAGCAACCAAAGCCTTGAGGCAAGCATTAGATAAAATGAAGTTAAAATATGAAATTGATAAGGGTGGCGGTGCTTTTTATGGACCAAAAATTGATATCAAAATTAAAGATTCTCTTGGGCGGCCTTGGCAATGCACTACAATTCAAGTTGATTTTAACTTACCTCAAAGATTTAAAATGGAATATGTAGACAAAGATGGAAAGAAAAAAGAACCTATAATGATACATCGGGCTTTACTTGGTTCGCTTGAGAGATTTATTGGGGTTTTGTTAGAACATTATGCCGGGGCTTTACCTTTATGGCTTTCTCCTGAACAAATTTGGGTAATTCCTGTAAGTGAAAAATATAAAAAATATGCTAAAGAAGTGGCAAAAATTTTAAAAGATAAAGGATTAAGAGTAAAAATGAAAGAAGAAAAGGAAACTCTTTCAAAAAAAATAAGAGAGGGTGAAGTTCAAAAGATTCCTTATATGATAGTTGTAGGCGAAAAAGAAAGAAAAAGGAAAACAATCAGGGTAAGAGAAAGAAAAAAGGGAGATA